>DAIPML010000153.1:0-1409 GCA_036768735.1 Clostridiales bacterium
ATTCAAAATAGTATTCGGCCCAGAAGCGTGCGGTTTCAGATAACGTTTCTTTTTCACGACGCCAACGAACCGGACCATCGGAGCCCTTCCCTTTAGCAGCGCTTGCCGCCCGGTGAGATGGTGTGGCAGCAATGACCTGTGAGCACGCCCAAAGCGTGAAAATATTGTTAGCTGAAGTGTTTTCGGACTCTATTGAAAGCCGTAATTCTTAGCCAATTCTGGCTTTTCACTTTGAAACCAACTGTCTTCTTCACTAATTCCATCTTTTGATAAGTAATACTTTTGATAATACTCTTGAGTTACTGGACAAGCTCCACAAGTAACTATTCCTCGTGTTACTATTTCGATATCATCATTATTATCAATAATTCTATATCCCGGCATTGCTGTATATTCGAACTCAGGTGATGAATCATTTTTTCTGAGAGCTGAGGAGAAGCTTTCGTAATCCCTCTTTTTCATCATCTGAAAGAATGATATTTCTTTTTCCTAAATTTGTTTCCATTTCTATAATGTTATTATTGGGATTATAGTCTAGTACTGTAAACGTAGGTCCCTTATCCGATGGGACCGACAATATTCTTTCTATTTGATTTGAATTATACTCAAAGCAATCAATTGCGGCAGTCGAGCCATACTTATTCGTAAATGTGTATGTTCTACCTACAACTATTGTATTCCCACAAACTTGTAGCTGGCATTCAAAATGATCTTGAAGATTCTCACCAAATATCTGCTGTTCGTTAGATACATCGAAAACCTTAATAGATGAGTTATTAATCATCAAAACGACGTTAAGCTTAGCATCTAGCAATAATTCGACTTTATCATTTATCTTATCACCATCTAAGTCATAAATGTTGATGACATCAATGCTTTTACCATCAATTTGTTCCATTTGACTCACATTGTTTACATCGTTATTTTTATTATTACCTGTACAACCAGTATAGGCTATCATTATTATTGAAATAAAAACTGTAACGGCTTTTCTCTTCATTAAAATTACTTCCTCCCGCAAGAGTAGAAAACATTTCAGCTAACGTTACGGTTTTACGACGCCGACGAACCGGAACAGCGGAGCCTTTCCCTTTAGCGGCGCTTGCCGCCCGGTGAGACGGTGTGGGCAGGAATCCCCAAGGGCACGCCCTGCAACGTAAAAGCATTGTTATGTGAAGTACTATGCGGATTAACTACCATGTCTCTGATCTTAGTTATAATTACTATATTTGTCAAATGATTTATTCATCATTTTACCTTTCAATAACTCAAACAGAAGTTTATACTCTTTAATAATCCGTTTAAAAAATGGTGAACCAATAGGCATATATTCCACATTATTTACCATATTTGTTACTGAATCAAATGATAGAAATACTGCACCTCTCCCATTGTTATACCTCTCCCAT
>DAIPML010000153.1:1509-8333 GCA_036768735.1 Clostridiales bacterium
ACCTCTCCCATTGTTATACCTCTCCCATAATTCTGTGCAAATATTGTATAGCTCTAAGTACAATTCAAGCAATTCTTTATATGAAAATCCTTCTACATCTAATTCTCCGACTCTATTCACTTCTCTATGAGCTATAACTTTATTTCTATATATCTTAAACTTTGTGTCATATGTTTTTTTTACTTCAAGAATTCTATCTTTTATTTTTTTATACATAACTCTATCAAACTCTTTTTCGCCTGAAATATACTCTTCAAATCCACCTTTGGTAAAAATATCACCTTTGCGCTTTTTTAAACTTTCAAATGAAAAAGCATTAATGTTTAGACCTAATGACTTATAGAGAATAATAATATTGTATTTACAATTTGATTCGTCAAACAATCTCCCTAATGTTAAAATTCCAATTGTTATTAGATTATATAATTCGAAATTCCAAAATTCAGGAGTTAGGTTCAAAGGTCTTATATCTTTTTCATTCAGCGGGATTTTATTTATCGCATAATGAAGAACCATAGCTTTAAGTCCATGATGAACCTCTGATTCAACAACTTTATAAATTTCCAAATAATCATCTTCAGAATATAACATTGTATCTCCATTCTATTCATTCACTAATTAACAATCATTACATTAAATACAGTAATGCCTCATCGCATAGTATTTCACATAACGTCTCGGTTTTACGATGCCGTCGAACCGGATCAGCGGAGCCTTTCCCTTTAGCGGCGCTTGCCCCCGGTGAGACGGTGTGGGCAGCAATGACCACCTGAACTTCTTATTACGCCATGTTTCTGGTATGCCCCTTGCGTAAAAGCATTGTTCTATGATGTGGGGAGCCTTACAAAGCCAGACTTAAAATATTATCACTTGTTCCCAGATGTAATTAATGTGCAAGGTGCCTTAACAATGGAGACTTCGTTTTTATGAGTTAAGTATTCTCTAATCTTCTGTTCTCCCTTAAAGTAAGTCTCAGCCTCTTCCTCGTTAAGTCCTTTATCTAGAAGAGACTTAATAAAATTTGCACGATCTTCTTCCTGTAAAAGGGTATTCCAACCCCAGGCGGAAGAAAATGCTTCATATTGTTTTGTATTAGTGGTATTTGGGTTAATGAAATATACACTATCACTCATCCGGACTCTAACATTTTTCAAACCGATGTCTTGCATGACTGAAGGAATTCTAATAGCAAACCTATAATCTCTGCCCCCATCTTTGAGCTCTTTTTCCCATAGCTTTCGCATTAATGGAGTTATACCAAGCTCACCGTAATTTAAACCTTTGAAATAGATTCCTGCCTTTTCTAGTTCCAAATCTGTTTCCATACATATTACTAAACCATTATTTATAACAGAGTCTTTCATTTTAGCAAGAATATCGGTTGCATTTGGAATATGCCTTAATACTGCTTGTGATATTGCAATATCGTATTTAGCTATTGGATGATAATCATTTAAATCTGCTTGAATAAATGTTGTTTTATATCCAGAATCCTCAAAAATACTTTTGGCTTCGTTGATTAAGTTCTCCGATATGTCAATACCTGTATATGTACTTCCCTTTGGCAATAAGGGTAAGAATAATAGCCCAATATATCCAAATCCACAGCCAAAATCAATAATATTGACCGGATCATTTAGCTTCCAAACCTTATCAATCAAAAACTGGATATAGTCTTCATTAAACCAACCTGTTCTAATAGCCTTTAACCATTCTACCTTATCATTCCAACGATTAGCATTCATAACCTGCAATCCTTTCCAGTAGCTTATTTGCATCAGAGAACTAACACCATTATGCTCCCCATTTCATAGAAGTCGGGTAGGTCAGGGGTATTACTATCCCTTTCCCCCCAAAGAACAATGCATGAAAGTTTCCCCTCACACGGCCCAGGCATTTATAAACTATTTCAACTTCATGAAACAGCCGACTCAAATGGATCTTGAATATAACCATGTAACTGCTTATGGCAATTTGTATGCACTATATATTTCTTCTTAGTCAGCCCGTCTTGATGCATTCGCCACATACCTTTTTGTGTTACCTTTTCGTTGCAAAAAGGACATATTCCTTTCTGCTTCTTCCACATTCTTATTAGCTGGTCTCTCCCATTCATACTTTCAAAAAGTTTATATCCCTCACGTTCTTCAAAATATGCCTTCCATTTGATGTCGTAAGGATTTGCTTCCTTTCTGATTTTTGTGTGTCTCAATATCATGGTATCGGACGCTTTTTTAAGCGGTAGCATTTCTTTCCGTGAACGAACCCCGAACACCCACCTTCTTGTGCCTATGCTATGAAAATACCTTTTTCTAACCCATCTTCTCCCTTTATTAGGGTGCCTTCTGCGCGCCCACTGCCATAGCTTTTCAAATATCTGCGTATCGACATAGTTATATGTCTTCTTAGATACTTTATGTCTATGGTAGTTTGCCCACCCAGTTATCTTTGGGTTTAGCAGTCTGATGAGGTCTTCTTGTTTTATCGTTTTGTTCTTATCAATAGTGTCTCTGATTACTGTTAGGAAAGCCTTAACATTTCGCTTTGACGGTTTTGTTATTAACTTGTTACCATATTTTCTCACATTCTGTCCTAAGAAGTCAAATCCATCATTGATGTGAGTTATGATTGTTTTTTCTTCAGATAATTCCAAACCCCGTTCTTTCAAAAATCCTTTTACAACTGGCATAACCTCATTTTCCAGTAATTCTTTGCTGCATCCGGTTATGATAAAATCATCTGCATATTTAACTATGTGTACTTTTGGATTATATCTCTGCCGGTCTATCCGTCTTTCCTTAAACTGTATCTTAAGAATTTTTTCAAGTCCGTTTAGTGCAAGGTTGGAAATACACGGAGATATGGTGCCGCCCTATGCAAAGCAAGTTACTATGCAAAGTGATATGCCAAAAACGTTGTTTTTCAGCCATTTTCAATTGAATTACTTTGCATAGTCTCCGATGATGGATTTGAGAGTTTTCTCAAATATCTATCAGAAGGTACTGCCTCATATATATCCGTGATTTCTTGGACCATACAGACATCAAAACCACAGAGCATCATGCTAGGACCGATACGGAATTAAAACGCAAGGCTCTGGAGAATGCGTATCCTGATCTTGTAGATCCGGACCTCCCTGACTGGAACAGCAATACCGATTTGATGCCTTGGTTATCAAGACTGTAGCCTTACGGATAACTATGCAAAGTGAATCAGAAAGAGCTATAGTAGTTTCAAGCCTTTTATGCATTTACTTTGCATAGTCTTCCTCTTTGCATAGGGCGGATTATGCTAAGCTTTGCATAATCCGCCCTGCGGTGTTCCGGCTTCGGTATCATAGTATTCGTTATCGAATATTACCCCTGATTTCAGCCACTGCTCTAATACCTTCTTATCCAATGGGATGTTATCCATCAACCACTTATGTGAAATATTATCAAAACAGCTTTTTATATCCCCCTCCAGAATCCATTCTGGTGATGTCTTTTGACTTAACAAAATAAAGATTTCTTCAATAGCATCTGCCGTTGACCTGCCTGTTCTGAAACCATATGCATCGTTATCCATAATTGTTTCAGCTACCGGCTCTAAAGCCAACAGATATAACGCCTGCATTGCTCTGTCTTTCATGACGGGTATTCCGAGCGGGCGCTTCTTTTTGCTGTTTTTCTTGGGTATATACACACGTCTTAAAGGTTCTGCTGTATATCCTTTTCGCTTTAAAACTTGTATTGCGCTTTGCTTGTTTTCATCCGATTTCCATATGATGTTGTCTATTCCGGGAGTGTTTTTACCTTTGTTTTCTGTTACTCTTTTTACTGCTAAAAGTTTTGCATACAGAGAATGTGTCAGCAACCATTGTAGTGCTTTTACCTTGTTATATCTTCTTTCCTGTTGAGTCTTAACGATACGCATTTGAAGTTTCTTAACTACCCTCTTACATTCATCCTAGGCAATCTGCGACCAACATATTAGGTTGTCAGTAGGTGCACACACTTTCGTGTTCATTTGTTTTCCTTCTTTCAGAAATTCTTCAAACTATCTCGTCATTAAACACCATACCGAAGTCTGCACGCTTTCACGTCAGGATAATAACCCCTATCTGTCACATTACATGACAGCTTTTGCTTTCTCGGTATTCCCATACCCACATTTTCTTTGATAAACCTTACAGCTTATCTACCTGATGAAACATCCACAGGAGAAATTTGGGCTTACCACGTTCCGCACAGATAACTTCTCAGATGGGTTAGGTTCTGCCTTTCCGCCGGTAGTTCATCATCCGTGTAGCCTCAAAACCGAGGAGGCTAGCCTGACTACTCACCTTTTGGTTAGAGCTTTTCAACACCTTTAGCTCCTTCAAATTGACGATGTTTATCAGCAGTTCAATTAATTTAACCATACCATCTACAACCCAGTTCCCTAACCGTATTAGTGCTAACAGTTTCCCAGCTTCCTCACGTAGTCCGGTTCTTCTCATTTCTAAGAAAGGGTTACCTTGTCACAACAGCTCAGCACCCGGATATCACTATCCACGCACCTGTTGTCAGGTTACTGTCAACGGAATGACAGGATTATACTACTGTGTAGTTAAACATTTATCTGTGCGACTTCGTGTCGCACCGGTTTGCATTTGCGACGCCCGTCCGCTTACAGGGAGCCGCTTATGCCCGGGACCCTCTGGGTGGGCTAATGCGGCGACCGGCTCGGTTAGCGGGCGGGTGTGGGCAGAAATGACCTCATGTCCTGCTCACAGAGCATTTCTTCATGCTTGTTCTTTATGCAAATGCGTTGTTATGCGCCGTCGAAAGCCCCGTTATTCAGAGTGCGACAGGATGTCGTGCCCTCAAATCTTCAAAGCCTTTCCCGTTTATTTTACCGCCTTTTGGTTTAGTCATGCCTGTAGCCTTCATGAATTACGTAAACGCTTCGCTATATCGCTGGCACTGTACAAAACATTTGTTATGATTACTCGATCTTCTCGGATATGGAAGAATACAGAAAAGTTATCAATAGGCATTTGCCTGAGTCCCAACGAATATTCCTCTTCTGTCTCCATTAACTTTACACGTTCCGGGAACGTATCCAGAGTTTCGATTGCATCAGCTATTCTGTTATACTGTCCCATTGCCACTTCAGGTGCCTGTAGCTGCTCGGCGATATAATTATATATTTCCTCCATATCGGAAAGCGCTTTGTTTGTGATCTGAATCCTATACTGCTTCATTTGTGTGTTTCCCGAAATCTCTGAAAGGCAGCAGATGCCTCCTGTACATTACCTTTTTCGATATCGCTATATCCTTCCTTTAACTTGGCATGAATATCATCAGTTGTCATCAAATCGGAATTTACGGACACTGGTGCTTTCGGTAGTTTTACAGCAAAAGGTATTCCGCCAATCATCGCAATCTGTTTCAGATAAATATCTATTGCAGTGGACATAGGCATGCCGATTTGTGAAAGGACTTCCTCAGCTCTTCTTTTTACGTCAGGATTAACTCTTAAATTCAAAGTCGTAGTTTTTTCCATACAAACCATCTCCTCTGATAAGATTGTAACGCATTTGTCGTTACGTATCAATAGAGATTTGAACTAATATTAACATTTTGTAATCATTAACCTAAAATTTATGCGGAAGGTGCTATTTTTATTTCAATTGTATATTTTCCCAAATTTACGTATCATATCTTCGGAACCTTACTTCTCATTTCTGCCATACGATGTGGCAGTATCAGCTTTCGATGGCGTATAACGGCCTGCACTCGCGACGTGGCTCAGCCTTACAGGGAGCCGTTCATGCCCAGCGAGACTTTGCGGACTAATGCGGTGACCGACTCGGTTAGGCTGAGACATGTGGGCAGGATGACCTCCTGATGATACTCCGGAGCCTTTCTTCCTGCTGTGCCCCTTGCGCTGAGTGCTTTGTTAGGCGATGGATCCTGCCCCACGAAGCAAGAGCAGCAGGACGCTGCGACCTTAAATATACCTTTGATTGCTGCTCATTTTATTCAACTCTACAAATTGGAATTTGGCTGCTTCGTATTAAGCCTATATTGTGCGTTTGAACTACATGCTGGTCAGAACTTGAATATTATAGCATCGCCCTCCAAAATTCCCCCGTGCTGTTTCAATGCGTATTCAATTAAGTTTTTCGCTGCATTGCGTTTTTCTGGCAAAGAGAATTTTGAACTCAAAAGGGTTTCGATATATACATAGCCGTCATGACATTGGGATTTTAAATACTTAATTGTTTTCTTTCTTGTTTTTGGCCACAAATTATAGTTCTCGTTTAATAGCGGTATCGCGGTTGTTATTAACAACGAAATTAAGTAAGTAAACATAATTTCATCATCCACATCTAATAAATCCTTATATATTTCGGTTATGTCCGACCGCTTCTTTACTTTATATCTTTCGTTTTCCCATTTATTATTTACAGGCGGGCCTTTTTTAATAATATTCTTTGCTTTAGCAATGAACTGGTCAAATATTGAATTTTTATCAAAGAAGACAATTCCTTCTGTTAAAGTAAAAAGCACAGGTATTTCATTTTCTGCAATAAAGTTTTGCAAATACTCTATGTGCATTTCGAGATATTCAACAGTAATACCATATCGTACCGTTTGCCTTTTTTGACAGTATTTTTCATTGATTATTACCAATAGGTCTATATCACTATAAGTGTTTTCCTCATGTCTTGAAACTGAGCCGTATAGCATTAACGCCAAAACATTTTTATCTTTATATAATTCTTGAGTTATTTCAATCACTAGCGTGAGTTTACAAGTTAATAATTCCAACAGCACAAAATATAGTTAAATCCA
>DAIPML010000154.1:0-3900 GCA_036768735.1 Clostridiales bacterium
GGAGAACATCGGTGAGAATGCAAAAGAAGTCATTCTGGATGAAGCGCTTGCGAGTGCATATTATAATGCAATGAGAAAGCTGGCTGAAAATCTAGGGTTAAGAGATGATATTTCCTCATCTTCCCTCGCAAGGTTTCCGGAAATCCTTCGGATAGAAAAAAAAGAAGAGGATGACGATGCTGCTTTAATTATTCTCCAGGACTCTGTTAATAAAGCGATTGATTTGCTATTGGAGATGAGAGAGGCAGAGGGTGAAAAGCTTAGGGGCAGCCTGCTGGACATTTGCAGAAGCATCGAAAAATATAGAATAAACCTAATTGAACGTGCCCCCCATGTGGTTCTTGAGTATAAAGATAAACTATCCTCAAGAATTCAGGAACTAATAGATATTAATACGGTTGACGAAGCGCGAATTGCAATGGAGGTTGCGATGTTTGCAGATAAATGCAGTATTAATGAAGAGTTGGTACGCTTAAAAAGTCATGTTGATCAATTTGGTGAAATTATAAATACAGACAGCCCTGTTGGGAAAAAGCTGGATTTTCTTGTTCAAGAAATGAACAGAGAAGTAAACACGATAGGATCAAAAGCAAACGATTTAGACATCACTAAAACTGTAGTCAACCTTAAAAGTGAAATTGAAAAAGTCAGGGAACAAATACAAAACATAGAATAGGTTACTGCTTAGACCATTATAGATATTGTGCAATAGCGGAAACAAGAACTCCATTTGTAAAGACCGCATAGTTCGGATAAAGTTTCCTTTCATCGCACAATATTCCAATACAGCACATGGGTTTTAACCAGAAATGGTAACCATATTGTGATTGCACCAGGTTGCAGCTAGCTGCGACTT
The DNA here is from genome assembly GCA_036768735.1 of Clostridiales bacterium. Taxonomy (GTDB): domain Bacteria; phylum Bacillota; class Clostridia; order DSM-8532; family DSM-8532; genus JAAYGP01. The sequence continues at coordinate 857 of DAIPML010000154.1, forward strand.
CCTGCAGCTAAACCTGCAGGAAAAAGTCGTTTCACGACTTTTTGGGGAGCAATCATAATATAGTTGTTGTGTAAGATAATTTGAAGTATACGTTCAATTTACTGCGGGTATGGAGGAGTTTAAAATGAAGCTTATAAACGTTGGGTTTGGTAATATTGTATCAGCGAACCGGATCATTGCAATAGTAAGTCCAGAATCGGCTCCTATAAAGCGTATAATCCAGGAAGCCAGAGATAGAGGGATGCTTGTTGATGCTACTTACGGAAGAAGAACCCGCGCGGTTATAGTTACGGACAGCGACCATATAATTTTATCTGCCGTTCAACCTGAAACAGTTGCGCACAGGCTTAGTGGCAAAGGTAATGATTCTGTTGTAATGGGTGATGAGCAGGAGGTTATAGAATGAAACCAGGTCTTCTAATAGTGGTATCGGGACCTGCAGGGGTTGGAAAGGGTACAGTTATTGCACAGGTTCGAAAGAACAACAAGGATGTGGTTTTCTCTGTTTCCGCAACATCCAGAAGTCCCAGACCGGGAGAAATAGACGGCAGAAATTATTTTTTCATTCAAAGAGAGCAGTTTGAGGATATGATTGAAAATAATAATCTGCTGGAATGGGTTGAATATTGCGGTAACTACTATGGTACCCCCAAAGCATATGTTGAAGCCGAAATGTCAAAGGGTAATATTGTAATACTTGAAATAGAAGTCGAGGGAGCCGACAAGATAAAAACACAATATCCTGATTCAGTTTCAATTTTTATAACTCCACCTACTCTTAAAGAATTAAGGGAAAGAATTACAAAAAGAGGTACGGAAACACCCGATGTTATTGAAGAACGGATGAAGCGAGCCAAAAAAGAGCTTGATCAAATAAATGAATATGATTATATTATAATAAATGATACAGTGGAAAAAGCTGCAGAAAGATTTCTTGAGATAATTGAAATAGAAAGAAAGAAGCTATAATTTCACACTGCCGTCGGGGTAGCCTGATGTGCAGTCAAGCGCTCAATACAGGTGCGTACCCACTGGAACGCACCCCCAAGAAGGATAACCCTAAAATACTGTGGGATAGTTGAGTAAATAAGCAAAAATAAATTTTAGGAGTGATATATATTGATACAACCACCGGTAAGTGAATTATTAAAAAAGGTCGAGAACAGATATACATTGGTTAATGTCACCGCTAAAAGGGCAAGAATGCTCACAAGTGGAGCACAGCCTTTATCGGTAACCAAATCCGACAAGGATGTTACTATTGCTATACAGGAGATAAATGAGAGTAAGGTAAGATACCGCAAAATAAAACGTGATGTAAGCTAGGAATGCGATCAGAAAGTTGGGTATGCAGGCTTTCGGTTTCGTTTTTTTTATTGAATAGAAAGTAAACCATGTGCGATGAGAATTGCAGAGAGATCTTACTTTATCATTAGCTTTAACACTAGCATTAGGTTAGGGACAAAAACAGGAGGAACTTAAAATGGCTTTTGAAAAAACCATGGATAAAATAGTCGCATTTGCAAAGAATAGAGGATTTATATTTCAGGGCTCAGAGATCTATGATGGTCTGGCAAACACTTGGGATTACGGACCTTTGGGCGTCGAGTTTAAGAATAACGTAAAAAAATTGTGGTGGAAGAAATTTATCCAGGAGAATCCATATAATGTGGGGCTTGATTGTGCTATTTTAATGAATCCTAAGGTTTGGGTCGCATCCGGTCACGTTGGTGGTTTTTCGGATCCTTTAATTGACTGCCGGCAGTGTAAAACAAGACACAGAGCAGACAGCCTTATTGAAAAATGGAACAGAGATAATGGCATTAATATGGTGGTAGACGGGCTTAGCAACGAAGAAATGTCACAATACATGGAAGATAATAATATAGCTTGCCCTGATTGCGGTGGAAAGAATTTTACAGCTATTCGTAAATTTAACCTTATGTTTAAGACATTTCAAGGTGTAACCGACGACTCAAAAAATGAAATTTACTTGCGCCCGGAAACAGCTCAGGGCATTTTTGTGAACTTTAAAAATGTGCAGCGCTCAACCCGTAGAAAGATTCCTTTTGGTATTGGGCAAATAGGGAAGTCATTCCGAAATGAAATAACCCCGGGTAATTTCACTTTCAGAACCAGAGAATTTGAGCAAATGGAGCTGGAATTCTTCTGTGAACCGGGAAAAGACATGGAATGGTTTTTATATTGGAAAGATTTTTGCAAGAATTGGCTTATTTCTTTAAATATAAAGGAAGAAAACATAAAAATGAGGGATCACGATCCAAAAGAACTTAGTCATTACAGTAAAGCAACCACTGACATAGAATATAAATTTCCTTTTGGCTGGGGAGAGCTTTGGGGCATAGCAGACAGGACCGATTTTGACCTCAAACAACATATGGAGCATTCAAAGCAGGATATGAGTTATTTTGATCCTGTAACTAATGAAAAGTATATTCCGTATTGCATAGAACCATCACTTGGCGCGGACAGGGTTACTCTGGCGTTTCTTTGCGAAGCTTACGACGAAGAAGAAGTTGGTCAAGGTGATGTACGAACTGTGCTGCATTTCCATCCCGCACTGGCGCCAGTTAAAATTGCTGTGCTGCCCTTATCCAAAAAACTGGGCGAAGAGGCCTCAAAAGTTTATACAGAACTATTAAAGCAGTATTATTGCGAATACGATGAAACAGGCAGTATCGGGAAAAGATATCGCCGCCAGGATGAGATAGGAACTCCTTATTGTATCACCTTTGATTTTGATTCACTTGAGGACAAAAAAGTCACAATCCGGGAAAGAGATTCAATGGAACAGGTTCGAATTCCAATTGAGGAATTAAATAATTACTTTTTGGGGAAATTTGAATTATAAATTTTTACCCTTTATAGGTTGATTTAATAGCTCAACCTATTGTTTTTATACAGCTTTATCTTTCAATTTTTAGTTTCTATTTTAATTTAGCAATAATGGTTGTTAGAATGGAAATGATATGCTAATATTGACTTTGCAGCAGGTAAACATTAACTCTTTTTAACGATCCTAA
>DAIPML010000154.1:4000-8313 GCA_036768735.1 Clostridiales bacterium
TTCCTGATGTAACTTAAGATGTCTTAGTGTGTTCATGCAGGAATGTGTATATGATTGTTTGGAAATACTGCATTTAAACGCTGTTCATTATCTCCTTCAAAGTCTCTGTAATTTTTTACGGGGATGGAGGGATTTATCCATAAATTATGTGTAACCATAAATAGGAGGAAAATTATATGGCGAAATATGTGTATCTATTTAGTGAAGGAAATGCCACTATGAAAAATCTTCTTGGAGGTAAAGGTGCCAACCTTGCTGAAATGACAGGATTAGGCCTACCGGTTCCAAGGGGGTTTACTGTTACAACCGAGGCTTGTACCCGTTATTATGATGACGGGAAGACAATAGCAAAGGAAATTGAAGATGAAATCTATGAGAGCCTTGCGAAAACCGAAAGAGTTGTAGGAAAAAAATTCGGAGATCCAAGCAATCCGTTTCTCGTTTCCGTACGCTCCGGTGCAAGAGCATCAATGCCCGGGATGATGGACACAATTTTAAATCTTGGGCTTAATGATATTGTGGTTGAAGGCTTAGCAAACCTTACAAACAATCCGCGTTTTGCTTATGACAGCTACAGACGCTTTATTACTATGTTTTCTGATGTTGTTATGGAAATACCAAAGTCTAAATTTGATAAGATTATGGACGATATGAAAGAAGAAAAAGGTGTTACCAGCGATACCGACCTGGATGCATCTGATCTTAAGAAACTTGCTTTTTTATTTAAGGACTTGTATAAAAAAGAAAAAGGCGAGGAATTCCCACAGGAACCCAAAGTACAATTAATGGAAGCAATTAAGGCCGTATTTAGATCCTGGGACAATCCCAGAGCGATTGTATACCGCAGATTAAACGATATACCCTCAAGCTGGGGAACGGCTGTAAACGTTCAGGAAATGGTTTATGGTAATATGGGAGAGGATTCCGGCACAGGAGTTGCCTTTACAAGAGATCCTTCAACCGGTGAAAAGAAGCTTTATGGCGAATTCTTAATGAATGCACAGGGCGAGGATGTTGTTGCCGGTATTAGAACACCACAATCAATAGATCATTTAAAAGAGGCGAACTCACAGGCTTATCAGCAGTTCGTTGAAATTGCGGGCAAGCTGGAAAGCCATTATCGCGATATGCAGGACATGGAGTTCACCATTGAGCGTGGCAAGCTTTTCATGCTCCAAACAAGGAATGGGAAGAGAACCGCTAATGCAGCCCTTAAAATTGCTGTGGATTTGGTGAACGAAGGAATGCTCACAAAGGAAGAAGCTATTAACAAAGTGGAGCCAAAACAGCTGGACTCATTGCTTCATCCTCAATTTGAACCTAAAGCATTGAAGAATGCTAATGTTATTGCAAAAGGGCTGCCAGCTTCTCCGGGCGCCGCTACAGGTATGGTTTATTTTACTGCGGAAGATGCCGTTAAAGCTCTTGAGCAGGGTCACAAACAAGTAATCCTTGTACGCCTTGAAACATCCCCCGAAGACATCGAGGGTATGCATGTTTCACAGGGTATTCTTACAGGTCGCGGCGGAATGACCTCTCACGCTGCAGTTGTTGCCCGTGGAATGGGCACCTGTTGTGTTGCCGGTTGTGGCGAAATAAAAATAAATGAAGAAGAAAAATATTTTATTGATAAAGCAGGAAAAAGGTTTAATGAAGGAGATTGGATATCGCTTGATGGGTCAACAGGAAATGTTTATGGCGAAAAGCTTCCCTCAATTCCTCCTGCGATGACCGGCTATTTTAATACACTTATGACGTGGGCGGATGAAGCTCGTAAGCTTAAAATCAGAACGAATGCAGATACCCCTTCTGACGCTGCTCAGGCTTTAAAATTCGGTGCTGAAGGCATTGGTCTTTGCCGCACAGAGCATATGTTCTTTGATGCAGATAGGATTTTTGCATTTAGGCAGATGATTGTGTCTGAGGATGTAGAGCAAAGAAAGAAAGCTCTTGACAAGATACTTCCTATGCAAAGAAATGATTTTGAGGGTATTTTTACCGAAATGAAAGGTTACCCTGTAACGATAAGGCTTCTTGATCCTCCGCTTCACGAGTTTTTACCACAGGATGATAATGATATAGCGGAATTGGCAAAAGAATTAGGCAAAGCAGCATCAGACCTGAAAGCACTTGTTAAAAACCTTCATGAGCTTAACCCGATGATGGGTCACAGAGGCTGCCGTCTCGCTGTATCGTATCCGGAAATTGCAGAAATGCAAACCAGGGCAATTATAGAAGCTGCAATAAACGTAAATAAAAAAGGAATGAATGTTATTCCGGAAATTATGATTCCGCTGGTTTGTGAGCTGAAAGAATTAAAGTTTGTTAAGGATATTATTGTTAAGACGGCCGATGAGGTAATTGAAAAATCCGGTGTAAAATTGGATTATACGGTTGGAACCATGATAGAGATTCCAAGAGCAGCACTTCTTGCTGATGAAATTGCAACAGAAGCAGAGTTCTTCTCCTTTGGTACAAATGACCTGACCCAGATGACATATGGCCTCAGCCGTGACGACGCTGGTAGAATTCTTGATGATTATTATGATGCTAAGATTTTCGAAGCAGATCCGACAGCAAGAATTGACCAGGCTGGCGTTGGCAAGCTTATGAAAATGGCTGTTGAGTTCGGCAAAAAGACAAGACCGAACATAAAACTGGGCATTTGCGGGGAACATGGTGGGGATCCATCCTCTGTAGTGTTCTGTCATAACATTGGTCTTGATTATGTTTCGTGCTCACCATTCCGCGTGCCTATAGCAAGACTGGCAGCAGCACAAGCCGCTATTAACGAAAAAAACCAGTTATAGTCATAGTAAGAGTAAGGCAGTAATTTTAAAAACACCTTAGATGTTGAGTATCGTGTGTAAAGTGGGGATACAGTATTATATTGTACCCCCTTTTTTTATTGATGAGAAAATACATTTTGTATACATTGTGAGTTGTGACCGAGCATGAAAAATATGGATAATTGTATTAAGAAAAAGAAAAACGATATCTTGACACGTACGATAAAGTATGTTAAACTTAATCCTGCTTTGCATGTAAAGCTTTTTTTTATGTATGGAATTTTTTCTCTTTATAATATACATGAATGTGGCTTTGTGCAAATTACGTTTAATGCATTAATATATTTTGTATAGCAATAAGTAAGGGGTGTGGCACACATGAGAGTCAAAATTACCGTGGCTTGTACTGAATGCAAGCAAAGAAATTATGACACTATCAAAAACAAAAAAAATGATCCGGACAGGCTGGAAATGAACAAGTATTGCAGGTTCTGTCGGAAACACACTGTACACAAGGAAACAAAATAGTTTTTCTTGATTTGAGCAGATATACCTTTGCTTTTTAGTGGTATTGGCATATCTGCGGTATTGGTTTATCTATAAGTTAACTATTGTGGAGTACCACACATAGAGTTGGGAGTTGTATTTATGGCTGAGCAGAAGCAGCAACAAAAGAAACCCAGTATTTTTAAGAAGCTGACCAGGTTTGCCAAGGATGTACATTCTGAATTAAAGAAAGTACTCTGGCCAACACGTAACCAAGTTATTAACAATACAATCATTGTATTGGTTGTATGTTTATTATTGGGTGGAGTGATATGGATCCTTGATGGCGTTCTAGGCTACATTTACAAGCTTGTGTTTGTATAAACAAAAGCTAAGTGCCGAACTGAAAAAGGAGGGCAGGAGCAACGCTCCGAAAAAACATGGCTGAAGAAATGAGCTGGTATGTTGTCCATACCTATTCCGGTTATGAAAACAAAGTAAAAGCGAATTTAGAAAAAATTGTTGAAAATAATCCACATTTGCAGGATTACATTGAAGACATTGTAGTTCCCATGGAAGAGCAAATTGAAATTAAAGATGGGAAGAAAAAGGTGACACTTAAAAAAGTGTTTCCCGGGTATGTTCTTGTCAAAATGATTATTAATGATGAATCTTGGTATGTTGTTAGAAACACCAGAGGTGTAACCGGTTTTGTTGGACCGGGCTCTAAGCCTGTTCCATTATCAGAAGACGAGATTAAGGCCATGGGCGTTGAACAATTTGAAACAGTTGTTGATTACGAAATTGGTGATAGCGTAAGGGTTATTGATGGACCTTTAGAGAGTTTTATTGGTACTGTTGAAGAAATCAGTATCGATAGAAAAAAAGTACGAGTTTCAATATCAATGTTTGGTCGAGAAACTCCTGTAGAACTTGAATTTACCCAGATTCAAAAGTTATAATATGGTTATCACACAGAAAGCCACAAAGTGACTTTCTGATGAAATTTAAGACTTCTTAAATTTCATCAGCCTTCTT
>DAIPML010000155.1:0-8298 GCA_036768735.1 Clostridiales bacterium
TGGTTTTTGGAAAATTAATTTCCAATTTACTCTTGACATTTAACCGCTGGACTTTGCTATCATTATATACATTCTAGCACATAATATGTGCATTGTAAATGCAATGCACATTAAAATAGCAAGCTTGTTTCAAATTTTTCGGCATTAACATATCGAGCCATACGAGCGGTTTTTCTACGTGCTTTTTTGAGCTTTTCATGTGGAAAAAGCTCATTGCAACAGTCCTCTATAATATGTTAAAATAGAATACATAAAAATATACGGAGGTCTAAAAATGGTCAGGAATATAAAACTAATCTTTATTTTACTTTCAGCCGTACTTTTCGCTGGTTGTAGCATTAAAGAGAAGACCACGGTCTATGAAATTCCCTCCGCAACAAATAATATTATAACCTATTTAACTCCAACCCCAATTTCAACACCATCACCGGAACCGGAACCAACACCTGAGCCTAACCTTAAAGCAACTATTTTATCTGCCGGTGATGTTATAATGCATGACAATGTTATAAAGTCAGGCAAAGTAAACGATGATTTATATGATTATAACAGCATTTTCAGCAAAATAAAGCCCTATGTTGATGAAGCTGATTTTTCACTTATCAGCTTTGAGGGAGTAACTCTTGATTCTGATAAAAGCTATAAAGGATTTCCTCTCTTTAATTCCCCACCTGCTATAATATCTGCTATTGCAAATACCGGATTCAACATGGTAAATACAGGCAACAATCACAGCCTTGATAAAGGACTCAAAGGTCTTCATGAAACCAGAAATATTATTAAAGAACAAAACATGCAGGTTATTGGCACTTTCAACGATGTCGCTGAACCAAGATATAAAATACGCGATCTAAACGGCATTAAGGTTGGTTTTTTGTCTTATACATATGGATGTAATATGAATGAAAACCGTTTAACACAAGAAGAGCGCGAAGCCCACCTAAGTCTTATAGACAATGATAAAATTAAGACTGAGATTCAAACTCTTTCACCTAATGTAGATTTAGTTGTAGTGCTTATGCATTGGGGCGTTGAATACCGCAAAGAACCAACAAACGAACAAAAAAAGCTTGCTGATAATTTGTTTTTGTGGGGGGCGGATATAGTCTTTGGCTCACACCCCCATGTTGTTGAACCTTCTGAAATCCGTGAAGTAGATGGTGAGATTAAATATCTTATTTATGGCATGGGGAATTTTCTTTCAAACCAAATCGGTGGTGATAACCCGAATGAACGTAATAATGATTATACTGAAGATGGCATGATGATATCCATTGAAATTGAGAAAAACATTGAAACAGGGAAAACTTCTCTAATTTCTGTAAAACATATTCCAACCTGGGTTTACAGATATACTAAAAACAATATATACCAATACAGCATATACCCTATTCTGTCCTTAGAGCAAATCGATTTAGATGTATCAGACAGCAAATTAGCCGAAAAACTGAAGAACTCCTATAACAGAACAATGAAGATGGTGCAGGATTACCCGTCGGAATAGCTACTTATCAAATTGGATCGTTCGTAACTGTTCAGATGTACTGTTTTTAGGTATTGTGCAATAAAAGGAAACATTAGCGGAATGCAGCTTTGAGATGTATGGTCAGGGCGGGGAAAAGCAAGCCGGTTTTTGTGTTTTACTTTCTGTTGCGTATTTTTTAATTAACTGCCGAGTATGAGGTGGTTTTGATGTGAGAATTTTCCGATTAATCAAAACATGGTAACATATGAATGTAAACTAAAAAGAATCTCACATAATTTTTCTTTTAGTGAGATTCTTTTTCTATTTTTTGGTTATCACCCGAAAGATTACAAAGCGATTTTTGTGTGATATTTAGGTTATATTAAATATCATCAGCCGTCTGAAGAAAGTTGGATAACCATATTATGAAAATAGTTTTAATTTCTATTCTATCATTTTTATTTCCGACTCATCATCGAAACAGCGAAAACAATACAACTGCAGAGAGATTAATAACGATATTAATCGGTATCCTCTTCTTTCTTTTTTCTTGCTTCCTCAAATTTATGTGCGCATGATTCAAGGCTACAGGTATATAGTATCTTGTTACCTTTGTATTTCTGCGTCATAAAATTTCCGCATTTTGGGCATTTTTTCTCTGAAGCTGTCTCCCATGAGGAATAATCACATTTGGGATAATTTTCACAACTTAAATAATGTCTACCTTTTTTCGATTTCTTATTATATATTTTACCTCCGCATTTAGGGCATATAACGCCAGCATCGTTTAGTATGGGTTTTGCATTTCTGCATTCCGGAAAACCCGGGCATGCCAGAAATTTCCCATATCTGCCCATTTTAATTACCATTTTTCGTCCACATTTTTCACATACTTCGTCAGATTCTTCAACCGGTAGCTCGATCTTGCTGATTTTTTCTGATGCCGTCTCAACAGACTTACTAAAATCCTTATAAAAACCAGCTAAAAGCTCTTTCCAGTTACGCTTTCCGCTTTCAACAGAATCAAGCTGCGCTTCTAAATCTGCTGTAAAATTAATGTTTATAATATCCTTAAAATGCTCTTCCATAAGAGTGTTAACTATCTTACCTAATTCGGTCGGTATAAGATATTTCTTTTCCTTAATAACATAACCTCTGGAGATTATGGTGCTAATCGTTGGAGCATATGTGCTTGGTCGCCCAATACCTTTTTCCTCCAACGCTTTTACCAGCATTGCCTCAGTATATCTTGATGCTGGTTGAGTGAAATGCTGAGAAGGTTTTATATCCAGCGGTTTAACCCTTTCTCCCTCTGTTAGCTCAGGAAGCATGGTTTCCTTTTCTTCGTCGTTATCGCTTTCGTTCTCCTTTTCCTCGTCCACACTTTCCTCATACAGTATTAAAAAACCTTTAAATGATATTCTAGAGCCTTTTGATTTAAAGAGATAGTCCCCTGATTCTATATCAACAGCCATTGTGTCATACAGTGCAGATTCCATTTGACTCGCAATAAATCTTTCCCAGATAAGCTTATATAGCCTGTAAAGATCCCTCTGTAATGAACCCCTGACCTTTTCGGGTGGAAGCTCCGGTGTTGTTGGCCTAATCGCTTCATGGGCATCCTGAGCCGATGTTTTCGTTTTATATACTCTCGGCTTTTCCGGGAGATAATTTGCACCGTAATTATTTTTAACAAACTCCCTGGCCATTGATAACGCATCATCCGAAATACGTGTGGAGTCGGTACGCATATAAGTAATTAAACCAATAGAGCCTTCTCCTTCTATATCTATTCCTTCATAAAGCTGCTGAGCCAGCATCATAGTTTTTTTAGTACTAAAACCAAATTTTCTGGCTGCTTCCTGTTGAAGCGTACTGGTTATAAATGGTGGTGCCGGTGAGCGTTTTTTCTCACCATGTTTAACATTTTTTATTATAAAACTTTTTCCTTTAAGGTTTTCAATTACCTTATCCACTTCATCTTGTCTTGGAAGATCAAGCTTCTTGTTTTTATAACCATAAAACCTTGATTTGAATGATTTACCGTTTTCTTTCCCAAAAACAGCATTAATTCTCCAATATTCTTCTGGAATGAAACTTTCAATTTCCTGCTCTCGATCACATACCATTTTTGTTGCAACAGATTGTACTCTACCTGCACTTAAGCCTTTTCTAATATTTCTCCAAAGTAGCGGGCTGATTTCATATCCAACTATTCGATCAAGGATGCGTCTTGCTTGTTGGGCATCAACAAGATCCATATCAATTTTACGCGGCTCCTTTATTGCTTTAACAACCGCATTTTTTGTAATCTCATTAAAAGTTACTCTGCATTTTTGTTTGTCATCTACATTTAGAATATGTGCAAGGTGCCAGGAAATAGCTTCTCCTTCCCGATCCGGGTCAGTTGCAAGATATATTTTGCCTGCATTTTTCGCTTCTTTCTTTAAATCGGATATTAAATCACCTTTACCACGGATGTTTATATATTTCGGTTCAAAATTGTTTTCTACATCAACACCCATTCGACTTTTGGGCAAATCTCTAATATGACCCATGGAAGCCTTGATTTTGTAATTTGCACCAAGATACTTTTTTATTGTTTTTGCTTTGGCGGGTGATTCTACGATAACCAGATTTTTCGCCATTCTTATCCTCCGTTTCACAAAAAAGATGCTTTATTTAATCATTTGTTATAGTATCATTGATATTAATTTTTGTAAACAATGTCGTGAAATTATTATCTGGAAAATATTTTAATTCTTAATTGTTGTTGTAGGTACACAAAGGAGGACTAATTAGAACTTGCTACCGAAATTCGGGCAGATATTTTAATTCTTAATTGTTATTGCAGTGTTCAATTAGCGCTTTGTTTCGAGTGAAATATGCGTTTTAATAGCAAAATCCAACAATCCCGGAGCATGTCCATCAGAACACTCGGTTGAGCTATCTGCAATATATTGACTCATTTCCTATTATGATAAATATGTATCCGCTGATAGGCATTTTTCAACCGGAAAGGTTGAAATTAAGCAAAGATGTGAGGGACTTCTTAACCTCATTTTACCGGATAGTATGTGTATTTTTTAACATCATTGAAATAAAATGCTTTGTGTCAAATAATTGTTTTGTGTTTCAATTTTTTAGAGAATTGTTTTCTTATATTGTATTTTATCACTAATTATGATAATGTTTTTATAACAGCGCTGTTAATGTCGGCTACATAGTTTATCTCTTAGCTCATCTTCTTTGCTACTTATATTTCTTAGTGGCGTAACTCTTTTTATTGCATTAAAGAATTAACAGAAAAAACGGATCCGTCTTATCTCATTTTTAAAACCGGAGACATGTGGTGAACCTCAAGTTCACTGAAAAAACTTATATTAGTTTTAGGCAAACTGTAGCAGAGCAAACTTTTCGTTGAACTATGTTAAGTTTCTCATGCACAAAATGCTATGCTTTTGAGTTTATGCAGTGAATTATGTTCGTTATGTTTACTTAACAGGTAAAATCAACTAAACAAATTTAAATTGGAGGTAGTATTTATGAAAAAATTATCATTATTATTAGTTTTTGTATTAGTACTCAATTCTTTTTTATTCACACCTGTAAGTAATGCTGCAACTGTCCACCATGTTGGTCCGGGACAGGCTTATAACGGCACTACCAGCGCTGTCATTCAACAGGCTTTAAATGCTGCCAGTGCGGGCGATACAATTTATCTTCATGAAGCAACCTATAATATAAGCGGTCCTATAGTCCTAAAAAGTGGTTTGACACTTAAAGGAGACGGAATAAATAAAACAATAATTTACGGCGCTTCCAATGTTTGCACTACATATACTCAGGATGCATACGTTATGTGTAAAAATGTCTCCAATGTCGAGATATACGGAATAACTTTTAAAAGTGCTTCAGCTGGTCCTCAGGAAAATGGCAAGGGTGAATATTACAGGAATTGTATAACCGCAAGGGACAGCAGTAATATTACTGTTCACGATTGTTCTGCTCCAAAATGGATTTACCTGGACTTTTTCAAAGGATCCAATAGCACTGATTTAAAAATGTATAATTGTGATATTGTAACAGGGCATGCCGGTGGTTATTTTTATAAGTGTCAACGTGTAGAGGCTTATGACAACAGTATTCTGGTATACACTAATGCCGGTCTTAGAGGGGATGGAACCACCGACCAGGTATTCCACCATAATACAATCTGGTGCGAAGCATCCAGCGGTCAGGCTGGGTTTGAGTTCCAGAACAATTGTAACAATACCGAAATGCATCATAATTTAGTGTACGATTTCACTAAGTCTTATAGGTATCATTGTGTTACCCAAAACTGGGCTGGTTCAGCATACGGCACAGTAAGCTTCCATGATAATGTTTACTGGAATTGTTCCGGTGGTGTTGAAATAGGTACCGGTACAGGTAATGTTGTGAATCCATCCAATCATGATGTTTCTTATTGGCAAAACCAGGGTTATGGTCGAAGGACTGGAGGTGGAGGTGAACCTCCTGTAGATCCTAATGCCTGGTACTCCGGCACAAATTTCTCATCGCAAAAAACTCTGGGAACAAGCAATACCGGAACTAATGTAACCATTGAATTCGATGTAACTCCACTTTATAGCAACTCATCAGGCATCATCGGATATGCAGATACTTCCACAACCATAAATGCATTCAGCAGCATGGCTATGATAGTAAGTTTGGAGGCTGACAAATACTTTTATGTGCGTAACGGGGGAAGCTATGCAAAGGACGCAAATGTAGCCTTTAGCGCAAACAATACCTATCATGTTAAAATTGTCGCCAATATGACAGCAAAAACCTATAGTGTGTATGTAACGCCAAACGGAGGTAGTCAAGTTCAAATTGCAAATGGTTATGCATTTAGAACCGGTTCTCCATTGACCGATGATGTTGGAAAGGTGTGCCTTAACAGTGCTACCACTAATAACAATGATTTTAAAATAAACAACCATACTGTTAACGCAGGCGTTGTAACCTGGTATTCAAGCACTAATTTCTCTTCGCAGAAAACTCTGGGAACCGGTAATACAGGAACTAGAACTATTGAATTTGATGTAACACCGCTTTACAGCAATTCATCAGGTGTTATCGGGTATGCAGACACTTCTACAACCATTAATTCTTTCAGCAGTATGGCAATGATACTGTGCTTGGAGGCTGACAAATACTTTTATGCTAGAAACGGGGGAAGCTACGCAAAGGACGCCAATGTAGCCTTTAGTGCGAACAACACCTATCATGTTAAAATAGTTGCCAGCATGACAGCAAAAACCTATAGTGTGTATGTTACACCCAGTGGTGGCAGTCAAGTTCAGATTGCAAGCAATTATGCGTTCAGAACGGGCTCTCCCTTGACCGATGATGTCGGAAAGGTTTGCCTGAACAGCGCTACCACTAACAATAATGATTTTAAAGTAACTAATCACATAGTATATTAACAGCAAAAAGCATTACGATGAAGTATGTTGAATTACAAATTCAACATGTAAGACATGATGCACAAACCATTTTAAGTTTCACAAAGATCAGAATTAATACATTCTTAAATTAACTTTAAATTTTGTGAGCTTATTTAACTCGAATTAGCCCCACGGGCAGGGATGCTTGTATACCACCACATCTTCCCTGCCCCTTTATTTTTGCATAAAAAAGTATACTATCAGTCACTTTTCTTTATTTGGCGACCATCATGTTTTATTTCATAATTTTCTTTGATTATTAGTTGCGAAACAGGAACAGGGATTAACCCCTTTTCTTTAATAATATCAATTACATTTCCCAGAATTTTATTGGTATGGGAAGTATCGTTGTGAAACAATAAAATATCTCCGCTTTGAACATTTGAAACTCGCTCAATAATTGTTTCCTGTGAAATACCTGGTTTCCAATCAAGAGAATCCAGACTCCATTGAATTGTAAAATGGTCTACTTGTCTTGCTACAGATATAACATTGTTATTGTAGTCTCCATATGGAGCACGAAATAAATTAGTAGGAAAGCCCGTAGCATCCTCAATTGTTTTTGAACAATCAGTAATTTCTTTTTTTATTTTGTCCATATTTAAAGTACTCATCTTAAAGTGGTTTTCCGAATGATTTGCCACATCATGACCCTGCTCGGCTATCATTTTTGTTTCCTCCGGGTTTCTTTTAACCCATTCACCGACAAGGAAAAATGTCGCCTTAACTTCTTTTTCTTTTAAAACATTTAGTATAACCGGTATATCCTTTGCTCCCCAAGCACAATCAAAAGTGATGGCAACCTTGTTATCTTCGTTTTCCACGCTGTAAATCGGAATATCTCTAGCTTTTGCACCCACTTCAATAATACCGATATTAATTGACATTAATAAAGAAACAGCAACCACAACAATTACTAAAACACTTATAGCAATTTTCTTATTAATAATTAGCATAACACTTACCCATGATTTATTTTCACATTGATTATATATGCAAGCTTTTTGTGATTATGTATGTAAGCTGTTTTGTAATCTCTTATGTAATATTTAATGAAAACCTTGTGGTTTTATTCTAACTGATGACACACATCTTGAGCATCCTTCGAAAGACAGCAAAAGGGCGACTATATTGAAATCCTCATTGCATAAAAAAATATATTTTCATACTCAGTGAACTCGTTCAGCAAAGCTGAACATCGGGGCTTCAGATGGAGACTCTACTCCACCTGAAGTGTAGAATCGGAACCCGCCACTTATAGAAGTGGGGGTCTTGGTTTTTTGATAAAATTATGGAGGCTTACAAGATAGTGAAAAGTATAAAAAACTATTTGTACAC
>DAIPML010000156.1:0-8276 GCA_036768735.1 Clostridiales bacterium
TTTCGACATCTGTATCACCCTCGTCTTTTGATACCTTTATTATACCACTTTTCTTAAATATGCGCAATGATTTTTATTGCGGACTAGTATAACTACTAAAAAGAACTATTATAGACGCTTAAAAATAGTCCCGCAATCTGATTTCCATTAGTTTTTTGGTCAATTAATAAGCCACTTGTGGTCTGAAAAGTTTGTTATTAGATTAGCTTACATAAAAGGCACGTCAGCATGCCGGTTGCAGTCTCCACTGCTTTACGCTGTTTGCAGCTGAAAGAATTCGTGTGAGTTCTAAGTAATCAGCATAGCTGCAAATCCTCCACAATTTCTGAAAGAAGCCCTGGATTCCAAGCTCTTTTACTTGTCCATTCAACAATTCACTGTTTATTACCATAACATTTAGGAAATGACCAATCTTCATCAAGTAGTGGTATCCCTCCATGACCTTCCAGGTATAAGAATAACAATGCTCATAGGAATAGCCCTGGTGTTTTTCCGTTAGAATGTCATTCTCAATGTTCCAGCGGTATCTTCCCATTTTAGTACAGCGATAAAAAACATTGCTCTGGTTCAGAGGAGTGGAAGAGAGCCATGATTTCTTACTATTTTAAAAATAGATCTAAGTAAATAGTAAATTGAAAGAAATACAAGTGGATGAATATTTTTAACGCTAGAGTAGTCCTTAATCTCCTGAAAACTAAGACCAATATAGTATGGGATTGATGAGGTAGAGATTATTATTATAATTCCACTAATAAATATGCCAATTATATAAAATTTGTGCTCTAACAGTACTTCATATAGGAATTTCTTTAATTGCATCTTTTTTTAATCACCTACTTCTTTTTTGTTTACCCATGTATTACAATATTTTTCATGCTATATTAATTACATATAGCTTCAAGAATGCAATTAATATAGCATGACTAAAAATCAAAAAATCTATTATGTTTTTGTCAGATATGTATAACTTCTAAAACTCCACCTAAGCTGAGCCTTAAATTACACTTTCCATCTCAATACCTGCTTGTCAGCAAGAAGTCTCTCGCATAATTTCTGATAATTTATATCTTGAACAATTACACCATCTTCGAGAGCTATCGCAGCAGCTGTTGCAGCAGATTGCCCCAGTATCATAAATACTGGTTCCATACGAATTGATCCAAATGCGATATGAGAAGCGGATAAGCAGACGGGAACAAGTAAATTGCTGCATTGGTCAGCATTTGGGGTGGTAGCTCTGTAGGATATCGGATACGGTGCTGTTGGCTCTATTTGAACATCACCTTCATTTATACATCTTCCGTCAATTACAATTCTACGGCAGTTATGCGAGTCCATCTGATACGCAGCTAATCCTATTGAATCATCAAAAATATGGTATCCTCTACATTCATTTTCAGTTATAACAATATCCGAAATCATTCTTCTTCCCTCTCGGACATACAGACTATGTGGAAATCCGCCTGTCTCCATGAATTCATCCTTAGGCAGGCCCCATTTGCTTACCTCTGAACGAATATTTTCCGGAACCCGCTTATCGTTACCAAGGAAATAAAGGATTCCTAAATTATAGATAAAATGATCCTGGAATATTTTTTCGCGGATTTCATAGCTACCCTCAGGCCAATTATAGTTGCAGCCAATGTTGTCTGTTGAAACAGCTCCATAATTGTTTAGATCAGTTTTACCATTTGGAATTCTTATATTCAGGTTCAGGGAGTCCCATATTCCAGCATTAATATACCGCAATAATAATGTATATCTTTCAGGATCATAATTTGGAGGAGCTGAAAATGGAATTTTATTTTCTTGAACATCAGTAAGACATATTCTGAAATTGTATGCCTGAATCTTGCTATCTCCCTGTCCCTGAAAGCCTGTTTCCTCACAAGCTACTCCCTTAAGAAGACCGCTGTCAGGTTTTCTTTCAATAACATGTGGATCAACCCATGCCTTGAAATTATGGTACAGCTGGCAAAAATGAATACCGTTTAAAGTTTCTTTATAGGTTGAATTGGACTCTCTTCCTACATGGTATGATATTCCCGCACCAGCCATTAAATCACCTTCATATGTGGCATCAATAAACATTGCTGCACTGAAGCTTAGTCCGCTCTCCATAGAGATTTGGACAATCTGTGTGTTATTCTTATGTACTTTGTCTAAGAATTCATTAAAATAGACAGGAATCTCATTTTCCTCAACCCACTTATTAAAAATTCCTTCAGCAACATGAGGCTCAAATGTCCAGTCCTTTTTGTTTGGGTTTCCATAATACCTTAGTATTTCGTCATAGAAACAACGTGATATCCCTCCTATAGCTGCCTTGTTCCCGATATCTGTTGCACCAAGACCACTTGAACTCATCCCTCCCAAGTGTGTACTTTGTTCAATAATAACAACATTCAGCCCCATTTTTTTTGCCTGTATTGCTGCAACTACACCTGCCGATGTACCCCCATAAATACACAAGTCGGATTTGATAACCTCTGTCAATCTTCTTGTTTTTGGAGGTGTATAGTACTTCAGTTTTTGAAAATTCATAAGCAGTATCACTCCTAACATAAAGTATAAAAACAATTCGTACTTCACCCTTGGTAGGATCTATTCCCACTTGTATCTTCAGCAATTGTAATATATTTAGTAATATCTTTTAAAGAGCTTTTAAGTGCCCTTGATCTTCTTAATATCTCTTCTCCAGGTACTTTATCAGTAAATGAGCTTGCTTCTGTACCTTTTCTATCCGAATAGCTATGACAATGGATATAATCAAACTTCAATTCTTTGCAAGTCTCAATAGTTTTTTCGAAATCCTCCAGTGTTTCTCCGGGGAATCCAACAATGATTGAAGTACCAAGTTTTAAATCATAGCAATTTCGTTTGATTTTTAAAATTAGTTCTTTCGTTTTATTGATATCATATCCTCGTTTCATTGAATCAAGAATTTTTTGACTACCTGATTGAATAGGTATGTAGAAATTAAATATCTTTTTCAGATTTGCCAGTTTAATAATCTGATTATAACATAATTCCAGATATTTTGGAGAAACATCAGAAACGCTTATTTGTACATCGGTATCTTTAACTACTTCAATAATAGCATCAATCAATTCACCTAGATTTGTCTTGATATCCAGACCATAAGCACCAAGAGAATCGCCTTCAAGCAGTATATTTTTATAGCCTTGCTTAATTCCGTTTTTAGCTTCATCAACTATTTGGTCTATTGGACGGCTTTCGATATTTCCAATTGCAAACTTTATTGCGCAATAAGTACACTTACATGCACAACCAACAAGACATTGAATTCTGTAATTTCCTTTCCTTTCACTGATAATAGTACTGATTTCCTTAACATTCTTGATATTCTCTTCCCTGGTAGTTTTTCCGACTTCGTCTATACTACTTTTATCAGATTCCATCAAACCATGTTCTCTATAAGTTGTGTGTATCTTCCATTCGCCAACAGTATTTGGTCTTGCGAAGTCTTTGAAATTCTTTTCAAAACTAAAATACTCATCCAGTTTATCATAGTTTCTTGGGTCAAACATTTTGTAGCCGTATAAAGCTTCAGGATTTATTTTCGGTAAACAACCACCAACTATAACTTCACAACCTTGCTTCTTTTCTTTTTCAATCCTATTTAGAGTTTTGAGCCCAAAATCCTCAGCTGCTTGGGTAAAGCCACATGTGGATAATACAATTACATCAGCAGACTTGTCAGTCTCAAAATCTTCCTTTGAAACCTCAACACCATTTCCTTCAAAGTAATTTTTTACTTGTTCCAGTTCCAATTCACGCCTGTTGCAACTTGTGCTTATAATTTGGATTCTCATTTATTAAACCCTCCCAATAATATTTATAAGGCAATTATATACTAAATGGTTTAGTAATTCTTTAAGTATAACGACTTTTATTTGCAATATTTTGACTTTGTGTTATTATAAACTGTATCTAAATCAAAATAATTAATAATTTTATAATACTAAATGAGGAGTCGTATAATGAGTAATATTGCTGAAACCAATTTGTCAATCGACAAATTAGTAAAATGGCTTTCATATGGTAAAAAAATTCATATATGTATCCACTACTTATCCGGAGCTTTCCAGAACGAAAAATCCTTTCATGTCCAAAGCCTTAATGAAATACATTCTTGTACCTTTTGTAATGCTGCAAAAATGACCGCCAAGGGCTTAACCTTATGTTTGGAAAACAAAAGTCTATCCATAAGAAAGGCAATACAAAACAAGCAAATGTATTTCGGGCAATGTTACCTTGGAGTGACAGAAATTGTTAAGCCTGTATTCTTTGATAAAAAACCATTTTGCATAATCTATCTGGGAAATCTTTTGATGGATGAGAATAAACACTTAACCAAAAGAAAAATAAGCAAGGCCACAAAGATTACCGGCATAGAAGAAAAGGTTTTGCTTGGGTTACTTGATACACTGGAAAGTGTAAATATGAAAACTCTCGAAGAATACACTGAGATAATAGAAATAATATCAGCAAGTATGAAGCTTCTGATACTTAATTATATAAAGGATATTAATAAAGCGGGATATCAGGAAAACACCGTCAACATGCACTGGATTGTAAAGCAGGCTTTGAACTACATTGATCAGAATTATTATACGGATATTAAGCTCCGCCATATTTCAAGACTATTCTTTATTAATGAACAATACCTGTGCCGTTGCTTTTCAAAAAATGTAGGAGTGAGCTTTTCTGTCCATCTAAACAAGGTAAGGATTGATAATGCCATGAAATTGCTCTCAACGACCGGAAAAACGATTACGGACATCGCTGAAATGGTAGGCTTTAATAATGTAACCTACTTTGTTAGTACCTTTAAACGGTATACAGGCTTAACTCCGGGTGAATATAGAAGAAATGCAATCAGCTATACTGAAAACAAAGACACCTTAGAAAAAAGGTCATAACCAGTTCAATTGATTGACGGCTATGACCTTATTTTTTACTTTTTCCTCAACTAATCCCATTATGTTTGTGGATCCAACAGGGCATTTTGCACATGGAGATGTACTATACAATGGCTCAAGTTGTAAAATCTTATGCGTTTCCCTATATCCATGGGGAGCGGCACAACTGAACATGAGATTCTCAAATATTTTGACTATGACATTAATGTTCTTTCAAACTCTGCTTTCTACCAACAGAGGAAAAAGCTACTTCCAGATGCCTTTACACACCTACTGTTTCAGTTTAACTCTCATTTTCCATTTGAGAAATACAAAGGAAAATACCAGCTTGCAGCATGTGATGGCTCTGAATTTAACATTGCCCGAGATCCAGATGATCCAGATACCTTTCATCCACCAAGTGGAAAATCTACAAAAGGCTTTAACATGATTCATACGATTTCCTTGTATGATATTCTTAATAAAAGATACTTGGATTGTGTGATACAGCCAGGACGCAAAAAGAATGAATTTAGAGCTATTTGCGAACTAACTGATAGATATTCGTATGGGTGTACACCAATTTTCATTGCCGACAGGGGTTTTTCTTCTTATAACTTTTATGCTCATGCAATGGAAAAAGGCATATTTTTTCTTGTTAGAGCTAAAGACATCAATGTAAAACGTCTTCTGGACCTAACAGAACTTCCAGATTGTCTTGATGAGGATGTTGATATTATTCTGACTCGTACTCAATCAAAAAAGAATCGAAAGCATCCTGAACTAAATGAACAATATAGATATATCAGTTCGGAAGTCACATTTGATTATATTGAGCCTAAATCCACGGTTGAATACCCGCTACACTTTCGAATTGTCAGGTTTGAAGTCGCAGAAAATGTTTATGAAAATATCATCACAAATCTCCCGGCTGATGAATTTCCATCTGATGAAATTAAATATCTGTACAATCTAAGATGGTCTATCGAAATTTCATTTAGGGATCTTAAACACACCATAGGAACAGTCTATTTCCATTCGAAAAAGGTCGAGTACATTGAACAGGAGATCTGGGCTCGTCTGATATTGTTTAATTTTTGTGCCATTATTACAACTCATGTCGTAATAGAACAAAAAGACACTAAATACATATATCAAATCAATTTTGCAATGGCAATGAAAATATGTCATCACTTTATTAGGGTTCGAAAGGCGGAACCACCACCTGATGTGGAAGCTCTGATAGGCAGTTACTTGCTGCCCATCAGGTCTGGCAGAGCCTATGCACGCCAGCATAAGTTCCGGCTTCCAGCGAGCTTTACTTATAGAGTTTCATAATTTATTAAGCCAAGCTAATTAATATTTTATCTTTTTTTGACAGATATGCAATCCGTCTATTAATTACGCCCTGATTTATGTGCTTTATGCAGTTTATGCTAATTAATTCATAACAATCTTTACTTCAACTTTCACTTATCATCTTCCCGCTGTTTATTACTATATAATTCATACTTTACTTTGCTTAACTAAATGACATTGGATATGAACGGAATCCAGAATATTTGTAAGCCCGTCCTGAAAATGTGCAGCAACAGTAGGACAGTTTAGAAAATCACGGACAGTGATCAGTATATTACTGCGATAAGCAGTACTACATTTTAAACTATTCATGAATTCAATGACTACAGAAGCTGAAACTTCCTTTGTTTCAGTGATTCCTTGCTCCTGCAGGAACATAAGAAATCTCTTTACCCTGCTCAATTTTGTTATTATGCTTTTCTTTTTCTGATTACTGTCAGTTAAATAATTCTCATAGAGAATATGTACCTCTAAGAAATTTGCGGGAACAGGGGTAATATTATATTCCCTGTGTTTCACAAAACATCTACTTTTACTGTAATCATCAAGGCACCAAACATATCTGACACGCCACCTTTCTGCTCTGGTAGCAGGTTTAAAAACGTCACTGATACCATAGGCTTCCTTCATAAATGTTGCAGCCAGTTCCATTGAGAATAATTGGTATCCATGGGAATCAGCAAATGTTTGTAGCTTTCGCCATATGCTTGTATGCTGCTGAATGGCGGAGTTTGAGTATTTTTGTGTGATAATGTAGTCTGTCGCTTGCTCTATTAAATCTACAAGCACCGGGAATAATGAATTAATGTCATTTTGCATAAAACTTACCTCCTATTGCTAAAGGCCGCACTAAATGTGTCATGTGACGGGATGCCATTTACAAGCCCCAGCAACGTAGAGAAATACATAATAAAATAAAACAATAGGAAATCGCATTTGTTCTGCAATTTCCTATACATGATCTTACTTGCTATTGTTAAGCTTTTCAGTTTTTTAATTTTCTTTTATGCGATTGCCCTGCAGCTTCTCCTGTGTTTCGTTTCATAGCCCTTCATTTCTCTACATGTTGCGTATTTTCAATAGCCTTTTTAAATATTTCTTGAGTTCATCATCTTACCTTAATTAAAACATCATTTGACAACTTGAAACAGGAGGATGTATCATTCATAAACATCCCCGAGCATAGCCGGACGACAGGTCATTGTTATAATAATATATCGAAAGAAGTTCAGTGCAACAAAAAGAAGCAGCTTATATCTGCTACTCTTTATAAAATCCTCAGTTTTGTGTGGAACCAAAACTTTTCCTTCCTCAAAAGAAAGCATATCTTTTTCAAACGAAAAATTTATGGGTTAATCAACAGAAACGGCAAAAATACAGAGCCATGAAAAGGGCAGCAAAAAAGGCTGTAACCCTTAAGATTACAACCTTTTGGTGCCGAAGGTGGGACTTGAACCCACACGTACTTGCGTACACAGGATTTTGAGTCCAGCGCGTCTGCCAATTCCACCACTTCGGCGTGTTTGTTTTAAAATCCTTACTTCGATATATTAACACAGACTTTTATGAAAATCAATAGCAACTATTTTGCTATTTTTTTACTACATAACACCAAATGTTACATTTCGGACATTGATATAAAATAGCAGCAGCATATAGGTTGAGGCTTTAGCGCACTACAATGCTTGAGTTATCCTTTTGAGGGAGTGTTCCGGCGGGTACGCTGATGTATGCACCTTCTGTCATATGTGTTGTGCTCCTGCGAATTTTTAACAATATATATCTAAAGTGGGCTACGCCCACAACCCAAATATGAAAAAATAAGCTTATTTTTAATATCCTCAAATCTGCATCAACAGAGAGTTTAACGGATATAACTTTTCAAATTCTTGTTTTTTATCAAAATTCCAAGAACCCCATTTCTATAAGTGGGGGTTCCTTATCCTTGCTTCGGTGGGGGTAGAGTCCCCACCGAAGCAAGGATAAGGAACC
>DAIPML010000157.1:0-8227 GCA_036768735.1 Clostridiales bacterium
AAATTCGGGTTTTCGATATATGATTGTATCAGAGATTATCTAAATACAGTATCCAAACGCAATACTTTCCATTACCATAAGACCTTAAATATCTTAAGTGAACATAAAAAAATTATGTTACAACGGATACAATATATGCAAAATAACGGGTATTTAGAAATATCAAGCACACATTTTAAAGATTATGAGACTGTATATAAAACTTCCAAAGTGCTTGGCAGCATGTTTCAAAAATATAATATATCACGCGATGAAGCAATCATTAGTCGTATAATTTTAAAGGTTAACGAAATAAGTGTAAAGGAAAAAGCAATTTTAAACGGATTGGTTGGTGAATTATCCAAGAATTCATTTAATAATAAAGAATAGCATGGGGAGAATAAAATGAATATAGGAAGAGATTATCTGGATTATGCTGTAAAGCAAATTGTTAATTTATGTAACACTCCAAGTCCGTCAGGATTTACGAAGTATGCAGAAGAATATTTAGTGAATGAGCTTGAGAGTTTTGGTTATAGGACTATACGCTCTAAAAAAGGCTCTGTGAGTGTTGATATGGGGGGAGAGGGGAACGGACTCGTTCTTGCGGCGCATGTTGATACCCTCGGAGCCATGGTTAGAACGGTGAAGGAAAATGGCAGGCTGCGCCTGGCGAAGATCGGCAGTTATCCGGAGAGTAATATCGAAAGAGAAAACTGCCTTGTACACACTCGAACAGGTAAAGTGTACTCAGGGACAATTTTTCTAACCAAGGCTTCTTCGCATGTCTTTGATGATATTTCCGAAATCAAGAGAAATGAAGAGAACTTGGAAATTGTACTTGATGAGATAGTCCGATCAAAGTCTGATGTTTTGAATCTTGGGATAAGCGCAGGAGACTTTATTACTTTTGAGCCAAGGACGGTCATAACTGAAAGTGGTTTTATCAAAAGCAGGCATTTGGACGGTAAAGCATCAGTCGGTATTCTTTTAGCCTTAGCAAAGTTAGTGAAAGATAAGACAGCCAGACTCAATCGAAAAACCTGGTTGTTATTTACCACCTATGAGGAAGTAGGGCATGGAGGCGCTGCAGGTATTCCTGCAGGAATTGATGAGATTATAGCTGTTGATATGGGAGTTATTGGGGATGATCTTCAAACCAATGAATATAAAGTATCCATCTGTGCGAAAGATACTTACGGACCTTACGACTACGATATTACAACAAATCTTATTAGTATTGCAAAGAATATGCAATTAGACTATGCAGTAGATATATACCCCAGATATGGTTCAGATGTTGATATTTCACTCAGGGCAGGGTATGACATTAAGCATGGACTCATCGGTCCTGGGGTGTATGCGTCCCATGGGTATGAAAGAACGCATTTAGAAGGGATAAAGAATACCTTTAAGTTAGTCATGGGATATACGCTTTCAGAGGAGGTTAATTGGAATACTTCTATATGATTACTTACTTCTTCACCACAGCCTAACAAAAATTAGATTCTACTTTATTTGCATAATTTAGGGTAATATCCCTGAGTACATACATTTTCACCAAAGCAGAGCCTATTCTGGAATTATTCAGTAAAAGCGTATCCAGATTTAGGATCTATAGTTAATGATATTCGTCATGATATTAAAGAATTATTAACGGTATGAAGCTGCCATCAATTGCTCTCGCAGATAAAGACGGAGAGTGAAGCTGATAAAAGAGTTTGGCTACAATGACTTTAAAAACCGTTTGTCTTAAACGCTGGTTTGGTTATTCATGATTTGCTTGGTAATGAACAACTGAAAACCAATTGGAGCCCCAGCAAGTATTATTCCCTTCAACCAGTATTCCATGAATGTAAAGCGAAAAAAGGTAGTTATTGGAACCCATATATTTGTAAATGCCATCAAGGGTTATGGGGTTTTTTACGCTTCAATTTGACCTGTTTTAATGGGTTGACAGAAAACAAGTCGTACGGGTATACTGGTATGGTCATGACAAAGGGGGATATTCAATGCTTTGGTTTATAATGATTGCAGTACTTGTTATACTTGATCAACTTACAAAAATGAATGTTAGGAACACTTTACCCTTATTCCAGCAAAATGTAGTCATAGAAGACTTTTTCTATATAACCCATGTGGAAAACACCGGAGCTGCTTTTGGAATACTGAAAGACGCAAGGATTTTCCTTATTTCACTTACTGTCATAGCTTCTGCAGTATTAATTTATGTCATGGTTAAAAATAAATCAAAAATGATGAGATGCTCAATAGCGTTTATACTTGCAGGGGCATTTGGCAATCTGATAGACCGGACATTAAGGGGAAGGGTAACGGATTTTTTAGAGTTTGATGTTTGGATTTGGAAAGACTATCCGGTGTTTAATGTTGCTGATGTTTGCGTTAATATAGGAGCCGGTCTTTTGTTTATATATTTAATTTTTATATACAAAGAGCCTAAGACAGCGGAGGAAATGCAAGATCTCGCGGGAGAGCAAGAAAATGTTGAGAAGCAAGCGATTGAGGGGAAACAAGAGCTTTAGGAAAAGCAATAGATTGAACAAACCGGGAATTTAAGAAAAACGAGAGCTTGTAGAAGCGTAAGAGCTTGAGAAAAAGCAGAATTTGAGGGAGTGGAGAGCATGATCTTGTGGAAAAGCAATCAATTAAAGGAACCAAGCTCTTAAAGAAAAACGAGGGATTGTATAAACGCAAGTGATAAAGAAGAAGCAAGAGGTTATATAAACACAATTGATAAAGAGAAGAAGCAAGAGACAGTAGAAACGCAAATGGTAGATAAAAGCAAGAGCTAAAGGAGATACAATAGTGGGTGGTTTCTGCAGCCATTCGGGTGACGTTGGGTATGGAGAATAGCAAATCATTTATATTTCATATTGAGGATGAAGAAGGCATCAGATTAGATGTCTTTCTTGCAGATAATCTTCCTGATGTTTCAAGGAGCTATGTTCAAAAGCTGATAGATGAAGAGCATGTTAAGGTAAACGGTCAAAGCGCAAAAAGCAGGTTGAAAACTGTTTCGGGCATGGAGATTACTGTGGATGTTCCTGCCCCTAAGTCGCTTATTGTAACACCTCAAAATATTTCTCTTGATATAATTTATGAAGATAGTGACATTTTAATTATCAATAAACCAAAGAACATGGTAGTGCATCCGGCTCCGGGTAATTATGAAGGCACTCTTGTTAATGCTCTTTTATATTGCTGCACTGATCTTTCTGATATTAATGGCATAATCAGACCGGGAATTGTCCATCGGATTGATAAGGAAACAACGGGGCTTATTGCTGTGGCAAAAAACAATAAAGCTCACCGGGAGCTGGCGAAGCAGCTTGAGGATCACAGCATGCAGCGCATTTACGAAGCGATAGTCGAAGGAATTATAAAAGAAGATAAAGGCACAATAGACGCTCCCATAGGCAGACACCCCGGTGACCGCAAAAAAATGGCCGTCACGCCGGGAAAGGGCAGGGGAGCCATTACTCATTTTGAGGTTATAGATCGTTTATCTAAAACAACTCATATAAGGTGCATGCTTGAGACAGGAAGAACCCATCAAATCAGGGTTCACATGCAATATATTCACCATTCGGTTTATGGAGATCCCTTATATGCCACCTACAGCAAAGAGGCCACAACCGATGGTCAAGCACTTCATGCCCGTTTTCTGCAATTAACACATCCGTCAACGGGTAAAACTATGGAATTTGAAGCACCTCTTCCTGAAAGCTTTTCAAAGCTTTTAGCGAAGCTGAAAGGGTAAGTAAACTAAAAAAACTTGTTCAACCTATACTATTCATAATGCTAATAATCACTCGGGAAGTCTACAAACAAATAAAATTCATGTTTTTATGATACTCCTACCTTTCCTCACGGAAATAAGGATTACCAAGATCCTTAGGAGGAGTATGCTTGCTGCTCTTTCGTATTGAGCTAAAAATAATAACAAGTATTGTAGCCAAATAAGGCAGCATTCTTAAGAAATATTGGTTCACCGGAATGTTAAGAGATTGAATTCTAAACCCTAAGATGTCCAACCCCCCAAACAGTATTGCACCACCTATAGCTTTATAGGGGTTCCATGATGTAAAAATTACAAGTGCTACGGCAATCCAACCGCGGCCGGAGGTAATGTTCTCCTGCCATGACGGTACAAAAACAAGTGAAAGGTATGCTCCTCCGAGTCCGCATAAAGCACCACCAAGAAGAATATGAACATATTTATATAACGTAACATTGATACCGGAGGCATCCGCTGCTGCGGTATTTTCACCAACTGCTCTCAGATTAAGCCCCCAACGGGTTCTGAAAAGATAAATTCCCGAAAGAATTGCAGTGGCAAAGCCAAGGTAAACAAAAAGATCCTGCTCAAAAAATACTGATAAAATAGGACCCAATACAGGTATTTTATGCAAGAAAGGCATTGACAACGGCTTAAAGTGCTGGCTAAATGATTCAGGCAAGACCATGCCCATTAATTTCTGACCATGAAACCTCGCAAGACCCGTACCGAAGATCGTAAGTGTAAGCCCTGTAACGACCTGATTTGTTCGTAATGTAACAGCTAAAAAAGCATATATAAGCGCACCGAGGCTACCAAAAATCATAGCAAATACCAGAGCGATAATTGGGTTGTTGCTATAAATTGCAGCCTGGAACCCTGCTGCTGCGCCTAAAAGCATCATTCCCTCTATTCCAAGGTTCATGTTTCCGGCACGTTCATTAAACATAGCGCCTAAAATGGCAAATAACAGCGGTGTTCCAGCGATAACCGCACTCTTCAAAAACAGTATCAGCATATTTCTGTACCTCCGTTTGCAACAGTTTTTTTACCGACAAAGCGAATCTTGTAGCGTACGAAAAATTCACTGCCAAGTATACAGAATAAAATCATGCCCTGAAGGACATCAGCAGCTGATGAAGGAATCTGTAATGCTGATTGTATATAAGAACCACCTTGAAGTAATATGGCAAAAAGGAAAGAAACAAAAAGAGATAATGGCGCACTAAGCCCGGACAGCCATGCCGTTATTATTGCGGTATTGCCATAACCGCTTGACGCATTGAATGTTAATGTTTTATTTACTCCTGAGGTTTGTATCATTCCGGTAATGCCGCAAAGACCACCGGATAGAAGCATTGCAAATATGATAATTTTGAAAACGTCCATACCGGCGTATTTTGCCGTTCCTACACTTTCGCCCACAACAGCTATTTCAAAGCCTTTCTTTGTTTTTTTCATGAACCATGTAATAATGGCTACAAGAATCAGAGATATAATAAGTCCGGCATGTATGCCAAAGACCTTTGGAAGTAGCGCCTGTTGCGGAAAGTTTGGTATTTTGGGGAACCCCATCGCTTTAGGATCCCTCCAAGGCCCGTATTGAAGGTAAGTTATCCATTGAACAGCAATGTAATTTAGCATCAGAGTCATAATGGTTTCATTGGCTCCAAACTTTGCTTTAAAAAAGGCCGGTATCAAAGCCCAGAATCCACCGGCTAAAAACCCGGCTAAAAACATGGCAGGAAGTACAAGGAAAGAGGGAATCCAATCAATTTTTAAGGCTACATAGCTTGCAGCAAAAGCTCCCATAAGAATCTGACCTTCACCACCAATATTCCAGAACTTCATTTTAAAAGCTATTAATATTCCAAGAGATGTGATTGTAAGAGGAATCATTTCAAGCAATGTGGCTTTTATGCGTATATTCGAGCCTAAAGCGCCCTTTATCATATTGGAATATACTATCAAAGGATTATAACCCAATAATGCAATAAGAAAGCCGGAAACAATTATTGCTGCCATAACAGCAATAATGCGTATTACTATAACATGTTTTATTGATGTAGCCGCTCGGTTTATAATTTGCATGATGCTTCCTCCTCTTCTAAGGCTGACAATGTTTCCCCGGCCATTAAAAGTCCAAGCCCTTCTTTAGTAATTCGGCTGCTTTCAACAATACCGGTTATTTTGCCATCGCAAAGCACCATGATTCGGTCGCAAAGCTCTATTAAAACATCCAGATCCTCACCGATATAAAGAACACCGGTATTTTTTTGTTTCTGTTCCTTTAAAAGATCATAAATGTTATATGAGGCTCCGATATCAAGGCCTCTAACCGGATACGCCGTAATTAGAAGATGAGGAGTTGCATCAATTTCTCGCCCTAATAAAACCTTTTGAATGTTCCCACCTGAAAGCTTCCGAATAGGAGTTCCAAGGCTTGGTGTCTGAATGTTCAAACGTTTTTTAACCCGTTCAGCTTTTTGTCGTGCAGGTTTTCTGTCTATTGTAATACCAGGTTGATTAACATAATCCTTTAAAAGCATATTGTCAACCATATCCATGGATGCTATAAGTCCCATTCCAAGGCGATCCTCCGGTATAAAGCTCATGCTGATTCCTTTTTTAATAATATCTCTGGGATTAAGCCCCACGATATTCTCACCTTCAAAGAAAATGCTACCGCTTTCAATAGGATAAAGCCCTGCAATGCCTTCACAAAGCTCTTTCTGACCGCTGCCCGCAACTCCGGCAACTCCTAGGATTTCCCCCTCATATAAATCGAAAGAAAGGTTCTTAAGAACCCTTACCTGATGCTCGCCTAATGCTGAAAGGTCTTTTACTTCCAGCAGCAAATTGCCCTTATCAACCGGAATCTTTTCAATTGTAAGATCAACAGGTTTTCCTACCATTAACTCGGTCAGCTCGCGAAGGTTTGTCGACGCGGTATCTAATGTGGCAATCGTTTCACCCTGCCTGAGAACGGTAACCCTGTTTGATATGGACATAACTTCATTCAGCTTATGTGTAATGATTATAATTGCGCAGCCTCTTTTTGCAAGATTTCTTAAAATAACAAACAGCTTTTCGGTCTCTTGAGGTGTTAGCACAGCGGTTGGCTCATCCAGAATTAGAATTTTAGCACCTCTGTAAAGAACCTTAATGATTTCTACTGTTTGTTTTTCACTAACCGACATTTCGCTTATTTTTTTTGAAACATCAATAAAAAGACCATAGCCTTCCATTACTTTCTCAATTTTTTTTGCTGCTTCCTTTCTGGAAAGAAACACAGATCCCTTTTCTGCTAAAATAATGTTTTCTGCCGCAGTAAGTACATCAATAAGCTTAAAATGCTGGTGGATCATTCCAATTCCAAGCTCGGAAGCCTGCCTTGGTGAATGGATCCTAACCGGCGCACCGTGAATTTCAATACTTCCGCTGTCCGGGGTATAAATTCCCGAAAGCATGTTTACCAGAGTGCTTTTTCCGGCTCCGTTTTCGCCAAGCAGAGAATGAATTTCTCCCTGATTAACATTAAAACTAATATTGTTGTTTGCACGGATAACGCCAAAGGTCTTACAAATATTTTTCATTTCAACATATACTGTATTTTCCATAACAACGTCCTTTTGTGTACTGATTGTATAATGATTGCTGCAACCTGATGCAATCACAATATGTTTATCCAGCCTTCTTTCGAAGGCTGATGAAATTAAAAATAACTTCAATTTCATCAGAAAGTCACTTCGTGACTTTCTGGGTGATAATCTTATTATTGTTATTGCTATACGGGAAGATATTTTATTCGAAACTTTATAATGTACCATCTTTCCGGATAGTAATAACAATACATTGTAACACTATCAGCCAATAAACATTAATAATATTTTTAAATATGCTTTACATACCACCTATGAGCATCCTCCAAAGGAAACCATAAGCTCCTCTGGAGTGTGCACATAAGGTGGTAAAAGTCACTCTGTTATTTTTCCGGCAGAGTTCCGATTACGCCTTCTACAAACCAATCAAAGGATAGCTTTTCTTCATCGGTAAGTGAAGAACCTTCTGGAACCCTGATTTTTCCTGATTGATCCTTAATCGGACCATCGAAAACATCAAATTCACCGTTAATAATTTTTGCTTTCATCTCATCAACTTTTGCTTGTGCGCCTTCCGGAGCATTTTTGGTTAACGGTGCCAAATCGACGATTCCGTCTTCCATACCACCCCAGTAATTCTCGCTCTTCCAAGTCCCGTCAATAACCTTTTGAACCTGATCTGCATAATAAGGAGCCCAGTTCCAAACGGGGGCTGTCAAAAAGGCTTCGGGTACTATATCGCTTGTATCGCAGTTATAGCCTATAGCCCATTTACCGCGTTCCTGCGCTGCCTGTTGAGGAGCTGTTGTATCCTGGTGCTGTGCAATAACGTCACAGTTATTATCCA
>DAIPML010000158.1:0-8225 GCA_036768735.1 Clostridiales bacterium
TATTTAATCCGATAAAAAAGGCTCCCTTCGGGAGCCATTAATTTGCGGATTAACAATTTATCTGTCCTATATCAAAAAAATAATGGATGAACAGGGCTTATTCAAAAACTACACGATGCAGGAACTCCTTGATGAGTTGGATATCATTGAGCGCTATCAGCAGCCGGGAAAAGCATATCACCCGGGTGAAATGACTAAGAAACAGAAGTCCTTGTATCAGTATATGGGGGTTGATTTCCCATCATAGGTATAAAATGCCGGGACTTTAGGTTAAATATGCTTGTTTAAGCTCGTTATCAATTTTGAATTCCATTTTTTGAACCTCCTTGAAATACTTTCGAAAATCAATACATACTTTTATGTAGACATTCTTTTCCTTTGTTTATTTTTAGTTAATCATGTATTTGCATATCGACGGCATTGTCCTCACTTCTGACCTCATACCGTTCTTTAGGCTTACCCGACGGTTTGATGAATGGTAGCAGCCAGAACATCAAATCACCATGCTCGTCGGACAGCATCACAGAGCATAATGTTCTATAAGTATTACCGTGGCGCGGTCGTATACGTCGCCCGCAATCAGAACGGCATCAGGTTTTTCAGTATCTATGTATCCGATAATCTGCCCGAAAACGTGACGCTGTTCCTCCAACATAGAGAAACCGTTCTAGTTTTTCGATATGCAGGTCGGATAGATGCAGAATTTCATTGGTTGTCCTCCTATTAAAACGTCAATTAGTCAGCCTCATCGTTTTCGTCAACAAGCGGATTAGCGGGTTCAGACAACCGCTGGTTCTTCTTGGGCGGTTGCTGCTGGGCTGATGCTGACGATCCAACTTACTATGTCAGACTCCGCACCCGTCGGCAAATGCGCTAGCACATGGTTTTTGTTTAGCAGGTACATAAAGCAGAGAATATCCCGTGCTGTGCGCTTCTTCTCGTCATCGGAGAGAAAGGCAGAAAAGCCGTAATCTTTCAGGCTTTGGATGTGTTCCATGGAGTGACTTTCCCCATGCAGGACGAGCCTGTACATTAGGTTCCTGAAGTATTCTCTTTGGGCCACAGAAAGTACCGCAAGAATTGTGTCGTCAGCTGAGATTGTGTCGATACCCTTCTTGTATGAGAAAGTAGCAAATGCTTCCAGCACCCGGCGCATAATATTTCCGATGGAGAGTCCGTCGCCCGCACCTGTTTTGGCATATTCAAAGATTCGTGCAAGCAGCAGGGTGTATTCATTCCTCTGCTCGTTGGTGAGTTGGCTAACGACGCAGTCCTCAAGCCGCCACAGTTTAAAGTCCGCTACCTTTGGTGTACCTTTAAGGCGATCTCTGATTTCCTGCAGTCCTTTTTCCAGATCGAATGCTGTACTGATGTCGTGCGTCATAATCAACACCTTGCTTGTGGCGCACCCTTCGAGCACCTGCCCCAGCTTCCAGCGCAGTAGCGACTGAACGCCGATCCTGTTTTCAAAGTCGAAGCTGGACACGGGGTCGTCGATAACCAAAAACACTTCATTTGAATACACTGCGTTGGCGTTTGCATTGCTGGCTATTTCCGTGAAAAAATAGCTCAAGGCCAGCGCATTCCGTTCGCCGCAGGAAACCTTGCTGGGAACCACCGTGTGCCCGTTGACTTTCAGGTGATACTGTTCATCATTGCCCAATTCCAGCGTAAGCCGCCCTTTGCAATAGAAAATATATTCCAGAGAATTGTTGATTTCATCCGCCGCGAGCTTGAAGTTTTTTCTTCTGGCATCCAGTTGTGCTTTATGGTCAAGCAGAGCTTGAAGTTCATTTCTCTTTTGCCGCAGAAGCGTGTCAGCGGCAATCTTTGCCGTGCGTTGGTTTTTGAGTGAAGCGTACGTACTTTCGATGGCATAATGGGCAA
The DNA here is from genome assembly GCA_036768735.1 of Clostridiales bacterium. GTDB lineage: Bacteria > Bacillota > Clostridia > DSM-8532 > DSM-8532 > JAAYGP01. Next base: position 1,888 of record DAIPML010000158.1, read on the forward strand.
GCGCGTCGTTGATGGTTTGGAGTTCCCGTGCCACCGCACTGCGCTCATTAATGCTACGGTTGTACAAATCACGGTCCCCTTCTAAGGCGGTCAATGCCTGATTTACCGCTTCATTTGCCGCCATAATTCCGATGGAGTCATCGTAGTCCAACGGATCGAAAGGGTTGTTAATCTTTGCTTTCACTGCGGCATTGTGATCGGAGACCGCTTTGATATAGTTATCAAGGCGGTCGCGAACGCCATTGTACGAAGGCAAATCGTGGTAGGCTTGATATGCAGTGTTTGCTATTTCCGGAATGAGCAGTTGTCTGACCTTCGCCTTGAATTCCTCCACCTCGTGGTTCAAGAGGCAATCGAGCTCACGAAGAACAGCGGCGCGGTACTCCTCACTGATTGGCTGAAGGCACGTATGGCAAATGGTTGTTTCCGTATCGGACAAAAAAGCCTTGGCGGCTTCTAAGCCATTGCTGCCGAGTATGTCCATTATCCTGTGCTCGCGTTCCGTCCACCGCGGTTGGGCGATTGCTTCTGCGAGCAAATCTTTTGCTTGCTGCTCTTTGTCACCAACAATCGAAATCGGCAGAATCGCCGTGGGCAGTGTTGCGGCGGTTGAATTAACCGCCGTGAACTGCGCGTAACGGCAGTCAAACTCCTCTTGCAGTTTAGCCTGTGGTCTCGCTGGGGCAAGCTGTCCGATCCTTTCGATTACATCATCTGTGACCGATAGGTTTTGCCGCTGCCCTCTTATTTTTGAGCCTTTTCCCGCCCACCCGGTGTTTTTTTTCAGTTCAGTACGAATTTGGTTCAGCCAATAATCAGGGGCGTTAACGTCATTGGCGGTTGTAAACTTTATGCACTCGGTTACTTGACGGTCAACCTCTGTTTGCTTCGCTGCAATATCGCCTTCGGCTTTGGTGATCTGCGCTTCCAGATCAATCTGCTCGCCGAACAGGACGATAGCGTCCAAGCCATCTTCCTTTATCTGGACGCGTTTTGCCACATATTCTTCATCAAACACGAAGAACTTTCCCGATTGTCCGGTGGGCGCAAGAATTGTTACACCATTTGCCTTTAGCAATAGTTCGACATTAGGTGGGATTACAGGTTGAATGTATTCACGGAATCCTTGCGCCACGGTTGTTTTACCGCATCCGTTTTTGCCGTACAGCAATGCCGCCCGATGGCGTGGGGGAAATAGTTCAAACGTTGGTGCCGTACTGAAGAAGTCTGACTTGATGTTGATTCCTGTCATGGTTTCAATTGTTGTTGGCATAAGTTATTCCCTCCCTTGTTCTCATTCGTTTTTAACCCCGCCGACATACGCTACTAGGAATAAAAAAACGTCTTAATAGCCTAGCCAACAGCTATATAGCCTGAACATCAGTCTGCCCTTCAAACGGGTTCCTGCTTGCTTATGTCACACTATTGACTAGCTATTTGTGGAGGATGGGCTGTCATTAAACTGTTGAAGCAGTTCCATATTATTATCCGACATCACGCCGAAAACTTCATTTGCCAAACAGCAACTTCCACTTATCGCTATTTAATTGAGACTTTTGCAAATTAATTAGCTTAGAAATAATGGCATTTTCAGAGAGTAAAAAAAGGACTTCACCCCCATTTTTGCCGAATTTATTAGTGACAAAACAACCCAAGCAAAAACGAAAGGAGAAGTCACTTATGAATATTCGGCAAGGATACGTATTTTCCTTTGAGGATGCAATAAATTTGCAGCCCCGGTCAAGATTAGAGATAATTCTAGCCACCCTCGATTTTTATGACGTTATTACGGTTCTTGACAAAGAGAATAAAGTAAGCGCTCAATATTAAGGTGCATGGCAAAGCAAACCCCGGTACGATATGATGATCGCACCGGGGTTTTTGTAATCCTATTTAATGTTTGGTGTTGTGGCAATAGTCCGGCAGTTTGGGCGACCAGGGCATGAAGTCCTCAAGCAGCACTGGATTACTCCTGAAATCTATGCCCGGCATCATGGTGAATAGATAAACCAAGTACATATATATATTGAGGTTATTTGCCTTAGCCGTTTCTACAATACTGTAAACGACTGCACTGGCTTTGGCTCCCTTGGTTGTATCCGAGAAAAGCCAACCTTTTCTTCCCACAACAAAGGGGCGGATCGCATTCTCGGCACGTTATTCTCATATACGGATTTCGTGCCTTATCCTCAGCTTTAGAAAATCCTCAGGATTGTTGAAAGCAGCTTAAATCAAGAGGTTTTCTGTTCAATCCTGAGGATTAATTTTTATCTTAAACCACACAGCATAGCCATTTCTTCTTCATTGCATGATGTCCACAATGGTTCTTCGTTTGCTTGTTCCGGTGTTTCTACAGATTCGATTGCTTTTCTAAGCATTTCTAAAGATGGTTTTGCATAAACTTTTGTTGTTTCTGTAGATGAATGCCCGAGAATTCTTGACACAAGTTCAAGTTCTACGCCGTTTTGGTAGAGATCGGTTACTCTTGTCCGCCTAAACATATGTGGATATACTTTTAACGGTATTTGAATACATTTTTTTCTTGCGCTTTCTGCATATTGTTTAATAAAACGTTCTACATTTCCGGGAGACATCCTGTCTGTGATTCCTTTGATTTTAGTGATAAATACATATTCGTTCACGTTTAATTCCTTTTTATGATATACCGACAAATATTGCTTTAGATGATCTGCTGTTTTCGGAGTGATAGCAACTATACGTTCTTTGTTCCCTTTCCCTGAAATTCTAATGTAAGCATTATCGGTCTGCAGGGAAATATCCTTTAGTGTAAGGCATAGTAGCTCATCCAGTCTTACTGCAGAATCGTAAAGAAGTATCATAATAACACGGTCACGTAATCCCATTTTCGTATTCGGGGGTTGCTGCAGGATGGCAGTCAGAGCTTCTTCGCTTAATGTTTCTTTTTCCTTTTTAGGAACCTTGCACTGTGGTGTTCTGGAAATACTCAACGCAACTGACTGGACTGCAATATTTCTATCAGCAGCAAACCATAGATAGGACTTTAATGCGGTAAGTCTCTGATTGCAGGTTCCGGGGCTATTTCCATTATCTTTTAGATATATGATAAATTCCTGGATGCATTTCTGACTGCAGTCATCAAATTTAAAGGTACCAACGGATATGTGGCATTTATCATACAGATACCGTCTAAAAACAGTCAGAGAATCTCTGTATGATTTAATGGTTTTAGGGCTTCTTCCTAATTGGCGTGGAAGATATGTTTCAAGGAACTCTAAAGTCATTGAAAAAAACAATGTTCCGGTCTGCATTTCTTTATTCTTCATAAGGAACCACCTCCGGAATCACTCTGCCTGACAAGAAGTCTTTCTGGCGCACAATTTGAAACGCCTTGTCCACCTGATGATAATAGTAAAAGGTGTCTTCCACACTGGAATGACCAAGGTATCTGCTCAAGTACGGCATCATGGTGTTCAGGCTGATTCCCTTAAGCATCCATTCGTTCATCTTGTTGACAACAAAAGTATGCCTTAATGCATGTATGGTAGGAGCTTTGTCACAGGAATCCGCAAATGGTGTCATATTCCAGAACTGTTTGAACTTCTTATCCATGCTCGTTTTTTGAATTGGTTGCCCCGGGACTCTGCCCGGAAAAAACCATTCAGAATCAGGCAGTATAGATACCATCCTTTTATGATAATTCCTGCACAGATCGGTAACATCGTCTGCCATGTATACCAACCGGTCCTTATTTCCTTTCGACTGTATGATTTTTAAAATACCGTCATTAAGGTTTACATCCTTTACTCTAAGATTACATACTTCTGCCAGCCGTAAGCCGCAGCCTCAAGATGACTTGGTACTCTATGGAAAAACGGTGCCATTCTTCATTATCGGGAAGATAGGAATCGATTACCTGATATAAGCTCTTTAATTCGTCTGCATTTAATATATGAGGAACTGTGGTAGCCGTTGATGCTGTCTGTCGGGGTATGTATGAGTTGATTCCGAGAGAATTCATATATAGGGATAATTGCCGGATGAAAGAAACCCTTTGGTTGCGGTAATTAGCTCCTTCTGTTGGTCTTTGAATAGCCCATTCCATTACCATATCCCTTGTTATGACTGGCTCACAGAATCCTTTATCTATACAAAAGTCATCAAAAATTTTCAGGATATATGCTTCATACTCATATAGGAAACCATCAGCCCTTTTCTGACAGATCAGCCCTTCGATATATGGAGCAAGGCTACTGTGATAAATATAGTTTTTATTCATGACAGCATTCCTCCCTTCACTTCAATGCCTTTTAGGGAAAGAGCGCATTGCCTCACGGTATCACCATCTGTTGCCAGGTATTTAAGGACGGTTGAAGTGTCACTATGTCCGAGAGAATCTGCTATCATATTGGTATTCGTTCTACTCTTGAGCATCCGGGATGCAAATGTTTTTCTGGTAATATGAAAGCCATGTTTCTGTTTATTCAATGCTTTGTTTAACGCACGGCGGCAACAGCTTGTGTTAAGTTTTCCGTAAGGAACCCTGTGAGTAATAAATACATTATCGGAATCCACGCAGGGCCTTCCGCTCATGATATACCTGTAAAGACTGTTTCCAACATCCACCGGCATGGGAAGTTTTACAAATCTGTCGGTTTTCTGCTGCTGTACGGAAATTGTGCGTTCCTTCCATGAAATATCGGCAAGTTTCATTTCTGTAATATCAGAGGCACGTAGTCCCATACGAAGCCCGATGAGAACCATGGCCGTATTTCTTAACTCCATAGGCGTTTCTGCATTTGTCCTGAAACTGTAAACAGAAGCGACTTCTTCTTCCGTAAGTGTTTCCACGATTTCTGTTTTTTGTGCGCATTCAGTGGTCAGAGCCAACTGAAGCGTTACAGGCAAATATCCCATGTCGGCAAGATAATCCAGAAACCCACGTATCCTCACACTGTAAGCATTTCTTGCTTCTGCTGTTGAATGAGGATCTGAAATATGAAATTCCTTTATGATTTCAGGGCTTATCATAGAACAGCACATGATTTCTTTTCTATCAAGAAATTTCAAAAACCGCAGACACGAAGAACGGTACATGCTGACTGTGGAGACGGAATTTCCTTCCTTCTGATTCTTTGACAGAAAACTGAGAAGCAGGCTACGACTCCACTCGGGTAGTATGTTAATGGAATCTTCTTTATATGAATATACGATATTTGGGTTGATATCTCCACATGTCCTATATTGTTCAAAAAGTTTCATGGCAAGTCTGTAAGATTTCCACTGGACAGTGTATTTTTTAAGGTAACAACACCAGTATTCTGCTGTTTCATATGAATAACCAAGTCTGTTTGCCTCAAGAAAAATATACAATTCTCTCCATGCTTTACGGAATATTTTCTTCATCGTTTTTGAATAATTATGACGGTCAAGATAAGTAGCTCCCAATTCTTTAGCAATGGAATAGTATTCAACTGCAGAAATTTCGCCTGAAGTTTGGTCTGAACGATAAATACAAGCTATTTTGTTTGCGTTAGGGAGTTCATCTGTGATAATTATCCTTGAAACGGCAAATCGATCTAATGTATACGTAAGTGATGCAGCTATTAAATTTTTATTGGCCAGATATTGAAGGAAATGCCGTATGTTACGGTTGTATAAGTTTTTAGCCTGCATGGTACGATGGTTGCTTTGGTAATAATACCCTATAACGTTTTTGTGGTTGATATCCCCTATATTCTTTCCGCCGATGATGCTAATGTAAATCAGAAATTCAGAACAAGCTATCCTGTGTTCTTTCACGTAGCCTTCACGAAATGAATGCGAGATATCATCCAGGTAACCGTCCAGCAACAATCGGCTCCACTCAGGAAGCCTGTTATAATTGTAAGAGTTTTCGTATACATATCTATCGGTAGTAATACACCCATTTCTCATGACATTGTCAAGCCGGAAGAGTGAAAGTCTGGATATTTTAAATTTAGGATGTTTCCATCCCGCTCTCTTGCTATTTAACCACCTTTCAGCTTCCCCATGTGAATAGGGAAGCTGTTTTTCTTCCAGATACTGTTTGAACGAACGATAGCAATTTAAATGACCGTAAATAACAGACATTGAATAGTGATTTTCGGTAAGATATTTAATTACCTTACCAACTGCGGTATCATAATCTTGATACATGAAATTACCTCCTTGATATTTTGGTAATTTCAGTATCATTCAATCTGCGACAGTGTACAACAAAATCCTCAGGATTGAACAGAAACCTCTTGATTTAAGCTGCTTTCATACAATACTGAGGATTTTCTAAAGCTAAGGATAAGGCACGATTATTAGATAATTCAATACGCCCATCCTCA
>DAIPML010000159.1:0-1622 GCA_036768735.1 Clostridiales bacterium
TTTTTTAGAAATAATGGCTTTCCGAGCAGGCTTCTAGGGTATACCCACCGAAATGTTATTATAAAACAAAAGCCTGAATTTATAAAACAAAAGCCTGAGTTTATAAAACAGAAGCCTAAAATTGTGACATACCATCTACGCGCTCATTTTATGTGCAAGGAAGGCTAAAAGGAAGAAGGCTTCTCGGTTATAAGTTAAAATACAATTAAGGATGTGCTTTTTATGTCATTACAATACAGAGAGGATCTGGCAAAGTCCAATCGAATAGTTATTAAAGTAGGCACCTCAACCCTCACCCATGAGAACGGGAGAATGAATTTTGTCCGTATGGACAGGCTGTCGATGGTGATCTCAGAACTAATTAATCGAGGTCGTGAAGTTATTCTGGTTTCTTCCGGCTCCATAAGTGTGGGGATGGGAAAGCTGAACCTTACTGAGAGGCCTAATATTATGGGTGCTAAGCAGGCTCTTGCCGCCATCGGTCAATGTGAGCTTATGAATATTTACAGCAGGATGTTTTCAGCATACAATCAGATGGTCGCTCAAATTCTTTTAACCAAAAATGATGTGGCCGATGATATAAGGCGCCAGAATATTGACAATACCTTCGAGCATCTTTTGGGCAGGCATATACTTCCTATTGTTAATGAAAATGATACCGTATCTATTGACGAAATAAAAACTATTGAGAATTTCGGTGATAACGACACCCTCTCAGCTGTTGTATCCAAGCTGGTTTACGCAGATCTGCTTATTGTTCTTTCAGATATTGACGGGTTCTATAATGCAAACCCGAAAGAATGCCCTGAATGTGAGCTTATCGACACAGTAACAGAGGTTACCGATGAAATTCGGAATTATGCAGCCGGTAATGGTACAAAACGCGGAACAGGCGGCATGGTAACAAAGCTTAATGCAGCAGAAATCGTAACTAAAGCCGGAATTAATATGGTTTTGGCTAATGGTAGTGACCCTATGATTATTTTTAAAATCTTGGACGGGCTTAAAATTGGAACATTGTTTTTAGGTAAAAAAAGTTAAAAGTGGATCACCTTTGATGGCTGCAGCAATTGTGCATCCGACAATATTCGATCTTTTTTCTATAAAATTTTATATTATAAAATTTATGAAGATCATGCTTAAAGCATTTAAAACAGCTTGATTTTCACGAAAAAAGTGCTAAAAACACCCGTTGGAAAATTTTTTATAGTTTTTATAGAAAAAATAGCCTCAAATACTTGACTTTGGTGGACTTTCATTATAGAATGATGTCGAAATTAAGTGCGGGAGGTTATCTTGTATGAACAAAACAGAATTGGTAAACTCAATTGCTGAAAAATCAGGACTAAGCAAAAAGAACAGCGAAGCTGCTCTTAATGCACTGGTATCTTCTGTGGAAGACGCCCTGGTTGCAGGCGAAAAGGTAGTATTGGTTGGATTTGGAACCTTTGAAGTTAAGGCTAGAGCCGAAAGAAAGGGTAGGAATCCTCAAACCAAGCAAGAAATTACAATTCCTGCTTCAAAAGCTCCTGTTTTCAAAGCAGGCAAAGGCTTGAAAGACAAGGTAAACAAATAGTTACTCCAAAAAATGCTCTGCAGCGGATCTGCAGGGCATTTTTATT
>DAIPML010000159.1:1722-5952 GCA_036768735.1 Clostridiales bacterium
GTTCACCCTAACAATGAAATAAGCGCTCCGGCGAGGATTCCTAGCATATTACCTACCAAAGGCACTCTGCCTTTGTATAGCGAGCGTGATTCGTTTAGCAATTCTCCCAGACTCACATAAAGCATCGCTCCTGATGCCAAGCCAAGGCAAATCCCCGAATAAAAATCGGATATGCTACCAAATGCTGCTCCTAAAAAAGCTCCGATACCCATGGGGACGCCCGAGAGTATGGTAATTAAAAATACTTTCCCCGGTTTTATCTTTCCCAGCCGTAGTGGTATGGCCATCGCCATTCCTTCAGGTATGTCATGGAGCAATATGGCGATTGATAATGTTATTCCTATGCTGCTTCCTGTTTGAAGGCCTGCTCCCACAGCAAAACCTTCGGGAAGATTGTGAAGGGATACTGCCAACACCATCATCCATCCAGACATCATAACCGGATGCTTTTCCTTATTGCTTAAATATGACTTCTTGCCTAAGTATGACTTATTGCTTAAATATGACTTCATAATTTGATCCAGAAGTATTATCATAAGTATACCCATGATTAGACCAGTGCTGGTGGAAACGATTCCCCCCTGTTCATATCCCTCCGGTAAAAGCTCCATGCAAACCATGCTAATCATAATACCGGATGTGAATTCCAAAAGCGTGCTCTGAAACCGTCTTGAAGAAGACATGGGAAGAAAAGCAGTAAGCCCTCCTATTCCTGTGCCTGCTAATCCTGTTACAAGACCTGCCATAGCAATACCAAAAAGGCTATATTGTATTTCATGGGATTTCACTATGCTTTCTAGCACTTTATTCGCCCTTCCCTATGATTATAGTCCAAAAGTCATACACGCATTTTACGCTTGTTATCTCACTCATTACCTTGCATAAAAACGTTAAGCATTTAGATACATAACTCAACTCTCCCGCAGCGTTGAGTAACACGCTTATTCAAATATATGAGTTTTGGGACAAAAAAAGAATCCCCGGTGGGAATTCCAATTTGCTTGCTTCTAACAGCAAAGCATTTCTCCTGTATTCTCTTTCTCCTATCTATTAGCATCTCTCCTGTTTTTTTATCAAAATTCCAAGACCTCCACTTCTATAAATGAGGGTTCCTTATTCTTGCTTCGGTGGGGGTAGAGTCCCCCACCGAAGTCCAATGCGTATTTTACTTCGTAAAAACGCATGATGTTCAGCTTCAGCTGAACGAGTTCACTAAACACCTTACGACCCCTGCCTCAGTGCGCATTTTAAAGTTCTGAGCTCATTTCTTTTTATCTATAAAATAAGACGGAGTTCTTAACGGTTTTACATTATATGCGGTTGTCATCTTTTTCCCCGCATTTATTTCTTTTATTTTTTCACTGATCGTATTTTTAATCTTTGAAGCATTTCCATAACTGTTCCGCTCAAGACTAATTACCGATTCAATAATTTCAGTAATTTTTCTGATTAAATCCTTTAATTCTTTTACTCCTTCAACCTGCATGTCTGAAATCATGTCCAGACTTTCAATATGCAATTCTTCTTTTAATGTGTCGTATGCCCTTAAAAAAGCATCATCAAGCTTGCGAATGTAATGTATAATTTTATCCTTTTCGTTCAATAAATACTCAACAGCATCCAGTTTTTGCTCACTAAAAGAAGCCAGCTGCTTTTCAGACAGATTCTTTAATACTGCCAGTTCCTCATATTTCTTTGCTGACAATGCAATCATTTGATTAATAATTTGTTGTACCTGCATTTGAATCCTCCATGAATATCATGGTACACGTTAAAATAACGGAAGAAATTGCTTGATCCGTTTATGTCACCCTACAGCCACCTGATTTTTTTGCTGTGGACGCTTAGCAAGCTTTATTGCCTGTTCCCAAGTGTCTCTAAGCTGTTTTGACAGACCCAAAACCTCATCCAATATCTCCGTACTTTTATTATAATTGGCCTCTATAAGCCTTCGGTTCATATAGTCGTATAAAAGCATCAAGCTTTCTGATATCTCATATTTTTGGTCAAGTGTAGCCATAAACTCAAGAACTATGTTCTGAGCCTTAATAATGTTGTCATGTGCCTTTTGTATATCATTTTTAGAGATTGCATATTGCGCTTTCATTATAAATTTCACAAGCCCGTTGTATAGCATTAAGGTCAGTTCCTCCGGTTGTGCGGTTATAACACTGTTTTCCTTGTATTGATCATATCCTGTCATTTGTTGATTTCTCCTATCCCACCAAATTTTTGACCGTCTTTATATAAATTGAAAAATGTTAATTGAGTCTGGCGATATTTGTCAATCGTTTCTTTTTCAATTTATATTGCACATGTGCCTGTTCAGGGCTATACCAAAACAAATTGCACGTGCATCAATTCGTGTCTATCTATGTTGAATTTCTAATTCCACATAGATAGTTATTTAATAGACTGGACAACCATATTGCGACTGAACTAGATTTCAGCAATCATACTATTAAACTCTTTGCATTGAATTCAACTGTGATGTCAGCCAGTCCATCTGCGAATTCATCCTGTTCATATATGTTTCAAGCTGAGAAAACTGTCTGTAATAATTCTCTTCCTTTTTAGCAAGCTTAGCCATAAACTCACTGATTTTATCATCGTATGAGCTAATGGATTTTGCCAGTGAGCTTTCAAATTCAGAAAGGTCACCCTCTATGCCCGCCTTTTCTAGCAAAATTCCTTTTCTCCCGTTGTTATCTCGAAGTGTGGATATATGGTTGTCGAGAATATCGGAAATTCTAAATAGCAGACCCTGCTCTTTATTTCTTGTTGTACGCTCGGAGGATGAAAGATTTCGTGTGTAGTTAGGAACAGTATCAGAGCGCTGTATAAACAAGTTTTTAACTTCATCCGGTTTTTGCTTGATGGCTGCCTTCAGCTTGTCTTCGTCTATTGTTAGCTTACCCTTGTCTAAATAGGATTTTGATGAAATACCGATTGCTGATAAGTTTATTCCTATTCCCTCCACAGATTCTATTAGAGCCATACGCATATCGGACTGGACTTTACTTAATATGGAGTCATTTCGCAAAAGCCCTGTTTTAGCTTGCTTTTCCCATTTTTCAACCTCTTTCTCAGTCATTTCATCTTTTTGTTCTTTACTAAGAGGAAGATAATCTCTGTCGTATTTTTCCGATATGGTTTCGGAGAATTTATCAACAAGTTTATTATACTCGTCAACAAATAATTTTATAGAATCAAATACCGCGTCCACATTCTGAGTTACTGTAATGGTATCATCCGGATTCTCCGCTGTATGTGCTTTTTTAAGCGTATACTCAACACCGTTTATCGTAAAAGTGTTCGTGTTGCGAGTTACGGGGTCACCATCTATCTCCACAACCGCATCTACTCCCTGTGATGTAACCGGGTTGGCGCTGTCTATACCAATACCCGCAAAAAACGTTCCTGCAGTTTCTGTTATGCGAATATTATCCCCTGCACCTGTTTGCTTTGCGGTTATGCTGAAGGTATCTGAAATCTCGTTATAGCGTATGTTTACATTGGCCTTGCTGTTGTTAATGGTATCCATTACCTTTGCCATGGTGTCACTTTCGGAAAAAGTAAAGGACTCATCATTAATTGTAAATGAAACCTTACCTGATTCAAAAGTCATTCCCATATCCAGCTTGCCAGCCAAATCACCGAGTCTGCTGTTTGTGCTTATTCTGTTTGTTGCTCCGGAAGCTATTCCAAGCTTCGCCAGACCATCCTCTTCCAAATCGCTTGTAAGTGTAAGGCGAGAAGCACCGTTTGAAGTTGAAAAAACAACATTCTCACCGGATTTAGAGACAGTAATTTTCTTACCTCCATTGTGTGCCAAACCAAACGCATCATCTACAAGCTTTTGCAGCCCGTTTTCCTCATTCCCTATAAGGTCATCAAGGTTTTCATAATCGGATAATTCAATTTTACGGGTTACACCATCCAAGGTTACGTTAATAGTTTTTCCGGATAACTCGAAATCAGAAACCTCCCCGGATATAGCTTTAGATACAGCTTTATTACTAACAGCAGTGTCTGCCGTTGCAAGTTGAATCACCTTTACGGTATGGCTTCCTTCAAGCGCTGAAGCAGTACCTCTTGCTGTAACAAATTCATCAGAGTCAGAAAAGGCTGAAAACACCTTAAATAAATTTTCAGATAAAAGGTATGAGCTTCTCTTGGTTACATCAAAGAACTGTTCTTTAAAGCTACGCAATGAATTTGTAAATCCCC
>DAIPML010000159.1:6052-8176 GCA_036768735.1 Clostridiales bacterium
TTGGTTACATCAAAGAACTGTTCTTTAAAGCTACGCAATGAATTTGTAAATCCCCTGTACATTTCCTGCCGCCATTCGGCAAGCTGCTTTTGTTGCTCTATCTTTGTAAGAGGAATTCTTTCGGCTGTCATCAAGTCTTTAACTATTTGTTCTGTGTCAAGACCAGATGCCAAGCCTGTTATTCTAAAATTAGAATTTATAATACTACTCATGAAATCACCTTCTTTCGTCAATCAATAAGCCTGCCAATTCCATTAGGCCAGCAACCATATTCAAAATCTTTTCGGGTGGTATTTCACGAATAACCTCTTTTGTTTCAGTGTTTATGACTTTAACCATTATATCTTTTGTAGCTTCATGGATTGAAAACTCCAGCGACCTATTGGCAACCGTCATAACCTTATTTGCTTTTCCTATCGAGTCTATTATCATTTTTTCAGACGCAATCATAGGTGCACTTTCCTTGATTTCATTGCTCTCTGGTGGAAATGTGTTCATCTTTTGTGATGTGTTTGCATTTACAGCCAAAGTTCTTTCGGCTGCATGTTCAATAAGCCTTGTGTTAGCATCCGTGCTTTCAATTCTCATGTCGATCCCTCCATATGTATTCCATATATTATATATCGGAAAAATTACATATTAAATTTACATACCTTAAGTCCTATTTTGTATATTTGATATAGGTCTTCTTTGTACGGAATAGGGAGAGCTGACAAATGCTTTTTTAAGTGATTTGATTCCTGACGAGGTGTTTAAACAATATAAATAAACGTTTAGTGAGCAGAATCAAAACAGATCACTGTGCGTACCTGTTCTGGTCACTGACAAAGTTGCAATATCTCTTTCTATCTTATAAATTAACAACCAATCCGGAGTGATATGGCATTCTCTGTGTCCTGCATAGTCACCAATTAACGTGTGATCTAAATGCTTTTGTGGCAAATTCTGCTCACTACAAAGAATGCTAAGCACTTCTTCCAACAATTTTATATCATATCTGCGTTTAACAATTATTTTGTAATCTTTTTTAAACCTGTTTGTATAACGGATCTTAAGCATTCAGATCCTCCATCATTTCAATTACACTGTTAAAGGTTTTGCTCATATTACGATTACCATTGACATCCTCAATGGCTGATAATGTTTCAGCATTAGGCTTTTCTATCCGAAGTTCGAATGGAATGCCTCCATACCGGACAGAATAACGAAGGAATATATTCATAGCAGTAGACATATTAAGCCCAAGCTCCGAAAACACAGCCTCAGCCTTGCATTTTAAATCTTTATCTACACGAATGTTTAGATTGGTGGTATTTGTCATATTAACACGCCCCTTTATGAATATATTATATGATATTTTGCTTGATTTATCAACACAATAAATGCAAACACTTTACAATGTAATTACATATATAAAATACATGACCTACTTACATGCGTAAAAATCTAGTTATTCGTTTGCCTTTCTATTATTTTTTTGAATATCTTAAAGTAAACATTAAAACTATGCTATTTGTATGGAGAAATGCAAGAGCAAGAAAAACGAATTCAACACAAGCAGCGCAAACCGATGCCTTGAGGTATGGAGATATGGAGATATAAGCTACATCATTTTATTAATAAATCGTATTATAACATTATATCTATGTTCCCGCCTAAATATGGGGTAACGGAATTTTCAAGTGCATTGGTAGTTTGCTCAAGCATTTCAATCAGTTCATTTACTTGGTTTTCGCCCGTATCCATTGCCATTTTCATGACCGATATTCCTGCTTGCTGCTGTATTTTTGATTGGCTTAACATCATTGAAATTGCTGCTATATCCATGTAATACACCCCTTATTTTTAAAAGCCGGAGAGAAAACTCCCCGGCTTATTAAGTATCTGTGTGTGTGTTTGTGAAAAAAATTATTGTAACAGTTGCAGTACGCCCTGAGGTTGTTGATTAGCCTGAGCCAACATTGCTGTCGCAGCCTGTTGCAGAATGTTGTTCTTTGTGAACTCCATCATTTCCTTAGCCATGTCAACGTCACGGATACGTGATTCGGATGCTGTCAGGTTCTCGGAAGAAGTTTCAAGATTGTTTATGGTATGTTCAAGTCTGTTTTGAACAGCACCGAGCTT
>DAIPML010000160.1:0-8124 GCA_036768735.1 Clostridiales bacterium
TTCAACACACCATTTCAACGAGGCTGGTCGCAGGCAAAGCCTGGCTGGTCGTAGGCTCTGCCTACTGCTCACCCATGCATCCGGTCTGCTCGCCTATGCATCCTATGCGAGAGATTTTGACTCATCGCCTGTTGTGAGAAATATGTACCCGCCACCAAACATTTTTCAACCAGAATGGTTGAAAATATGCGATGAGGTAGGGCGGGGTCCATCTAAGCTTCGTTGTAAATTATTACTTAATCGAGTTAGGGCATTGAAGAAGTGGGAAGGTTAGAGGTATAATAAGTATAGTATGGTATTGTGGTTTGGCATTTAAGGCAAGTAAAAAGAGGAGTTTATGTGTATTAACACATCTAAGTAATAGATAAAGACAAAATAATGGCAGAGCTAAAAAACGCAAACACGAATTATCCGGTTTGGAGGTATAAAAAACTAATGAGTGAAAATGAAGGCAAGCTATTATTTAATATATGTGTTATTGAGGGATACAGGGATAAACATAAGCTGGATGGAGAAAAAGTAATCAGTTTATTCAAAGCTAATTCCATCTTCGATTACCTCGCTAAGCATTACGACACCCTTCACACAATGTCAATAGAATCAGTAATCAATGACATAGAAGAAATGCTATGCAGGAGGCAACAGTAATGATAGTTTACCATGGTACATATATCGCCATAGATAAAATTGATTTTTACAGTACTAACACTTATAAGGAACTAATCTCACAGGAAACCTATTTATGGACGGAAAGTTCCTCTTTCATTGCAGATGAAAGTTTACGAGAGTTAGGGCTATATAAAAAGCACTAAAATAAATTTTTGTGGTAAATATAAAGACACAATGCTTTTTTATGCGTATGTAATATTAGAAAGACATAAAGTAACCTGCTTGAATCAAATATTGATAAAAGCCATATGAAAATAACTTTTGAAATAAGGAGTGGAAAAACATGAAAAAAGGATTTATAGCTTTAATAGTAATCGGTATTATCGTATTGATACTTATTTTTTCAGGTGTCGGTGCATACAATAATCTTGTTGCAAAAAGCGAAAACGTGGAAACAGAATTAAGCCAAATTGATAACCAGCTTCAAAGAAGAAATGATCTCATACCGAATCTTGTGGAAACCGTGAAAGGTTATGCAGCACATGAACAGGAGATTTTTACAGGTGTTGCTGAAGCTAGGTCAAAGCTTGCCGGATCTGTTACTATAAGCGACAGAGCGGATGCCAGTTCAGAGCTATCAAGCGCACTTGGGAGGTTAATCGCAATAGCTGAAAATTATCCGCAACTAAAGGCTAACGAAAATTTTATACAGCTTTCTGATGAATTAGCAGGAACCGAAAACAGGATAGCAAATGCAAGAATGAATTATAATGAGTCTGCAAGGGGCTATAACACAACTATCAGAAAATTCCCTACAGTTATACTGGCAAATATGTTTGGCTTCGAAAAGTATGACTATTTTGAAGCTGCTGAAGGTGCCCAAAACGTACCGAACGTTAACTTTACTGATTGATTTCCACTGCAATAACTTTCAAACAGAAACTTTTTTGAAGGTGGTACGTCTAAAGTTGCATTATTATCAGTTTAAACAACCGGTTTATTGTAATTGAGTTTGCAGTAGGAACAAGTACTCACTTTTCCCACCTCAGCTTGTGAGTAGTGTTTATTGCGCTGGTACCGACATGCTGAGGTGTGATGTCACACCAACGTCCGGTAGCCTGCTGTGCAGGAAATGCCCAAAACAATGTGGGAAAGTTGAGTTAAGTATTAATACGATTAAGGAAGAGTAAATGAAGAAAAAAATATTAATAACTGCATATGTTTTTCTTATATTATCGGTTTTGCTGGGTATGACATGCTTTTCTTCTGCTGCAGACCTGCCTAAGCCAACATCGAATTTTTTTGTAAATGACTTTGCTGGTGTTATTGATTCAAGCACCGAGCAAGAAATACAAAATGCGGCAGTGCAGCTATATGAAAAATCCGGTGGTGCTCAGGTAGTTGTTGTTACCATTGGCAGCCTTGAGGGAGAATCTCTTGAGATGTACGCGGCGAAGCTGTTTAGGGAGTGGGGAATAGGCGACGCAAAAGAAAACAACGGGGTGTTAATTCTTATCGCTGCTACAGACAGGTTATCCAGGATTGAGGTTGGATACGGGTTGGAAGGCGCACTCCCTGACGGAAAAACCGGAAGGATACAGGATAATTATATGCTCCCTGCTTTCAGAGAGGGAGATTATTCTTCAGGAATACTAGGCGGCTTCCTTGCTATCACACAGGAGATATATAACGAGTACGGAATTGAAGCCGATACAGGTTATAAAGAATATTATTACGATGAGTCTAACAATAGGGAGGGTACTAACGATTTAATAAAAATTATACTAGTAATTATAATCCTTCTCATAGACTGGATCTTTCTGAAAGGAAGGATTACTAAATTCTTCTTGTATTCTGCGATGTATAACAGAGGCCGCGGAGGCGGTGGTAGATCAGGCCGTGGCGGTGGTGGCTTCTCAGGAGGTGGCGGTCGCAGCGGCGGCGGTGGAAGCTCAAGAGGATGGTAAAAAAGAAACAAATGTATTGGAGTGTTAACGAATGGAAAACGATAAAAAGATAGCAGTATTGATTGATGCGGATAATGTTTCGGAGAAATATATAAAGTTTATATTTGACGAAATTTCAAATCATGGGATACCTACTTACAAGAGAATATACGGGGATTGGACGAAGCCACAGCTTGCATCCTGGAAAAGTGTATTATTGAATTATTCAATTACACCTATCCAGCAATATAGTTACACCACAGGAAAAAATGCTACTGATTCAGCTCTTATAATAGATGCAATGGACATACTTTACTCAAAAAATGTTGATGGTTTTTGTATAGTATCCAGCGACAGCGATTTTACAAAATTAGCATCACGTCTTCGTGAAGCTGGCATGTATGTCATCGGCATGGGTGAAAAGAAAACCCCCCCACCTTTTATTGCTGCCTGCGAAAAGTTTAAATATCTTGAAGTGCTTGCATCAATGTTAGAGGTTACAAGTATAAAGGAAAAACACGATGACCCTAAGAATGGAATGGTAAGCATTGATAAATTAATTGAGGTAATAAAAAGTATAATTACAGAAATATCAGACGAAGATGGATGGGCATTTTTAGGTGAGCTTGGTAGCATTCTAAATAAACGTTATCCTGACTTTGATACAAGAAACTATGGTTATGCCAAGCTTACGCCATTTGTTTCATCACTGAAGCAGTTTGATATAAGAACAACAAAAACCAGTAACCCAAGCATTAATCTAAAATATATCAGGAACAAGTCTTAATATATTAAACCCTACGCTGGTATACACGGATCAATATAGGTTAAATGACCAAGAATAAGTCTTAATATATTGAATCTTGTACCCAATACCATATTTTACGCATGGAAACCCCTATGTATACTCTGTTATAATAGAGAAAAAGCCGAATCCCCATTAAGGGGTACGGGGGATATGTAACATGGGGTGAATCTGAGATAGAAAAAAACGAGGCAAATAATGATATCCGCACGCATTAATAAGTGCAGAAATATTAGAGCCTCTTTTTTTGAATTCAGTAGGGTGCCTTAACCCGAACCCGTCAACTAACCTCGAAGGTGATTAAGGGGGCATACAAATGAGTTTATTAAAGAAGGGCAAAGCTTTTTTTGTCACCATGCTTATGGTTATGGTTTTTCCAAGTACCATAGCAAGCGCAGCCAGCTATACTGTTTCACAAGGTTACTCACTTTACAAAATAGGGAAACTTTGCAACACCACAAGCAGCGAACTGATGAAAATTAACAATTTATCAAGCGACTTAATTTATCCGGGTCAAAAGCTTATTGTTCCATCCTCTACTTATACAGTTAAAAGCGGAGATACTCTTTACCTCATAGCAAAGAACCACGGTATATCACTGGATTCACTAAGAAGTACAAACAACAAATGGGATGACAATATATATCCAGGTCAAATATTGAAGCTCCCAAGTGGAACAGCTACTAATAATCAAGAGCCGAAAAGCCAATCTAATAGCTCAACTATTAATGCAACTATACCGTACATTGCGAATGAATTGGATCTACTTGCCAGGCTAATAACCGCGGAGGCTGATGGTGAGCCCTATAGCGCAAAGGTTGCTGTTGGTGGAGTTGTAGTCAACAGAGTAAAGGATTCACGTTTTCCAAACAGTATTAATGATGTAATCTATGAAAAATCATATGGTTATTATCAATTCACACCTGTTGAGAATGGCTGGATTAACAAACCTGCATCACCGTCGTCGAGTCAAGCTGCATACGAAGCCCTAAACGGAAGTGACCCATCAAATGGTGCTTTGTTTTATTTTGATGAAAGCTCTAAAAACAATTGGTTATGGTCTAAGCCAATGAAAGCAAGAATAGGCAAAATGGTGTATGTTTATTAAAATTTCCTGCTTTGAAATGGTTTGTTGAAAAATAAAGCTTGCTTTGCAAGTGTTGAAATTATGGAACGTTATTTTGTTTCGCAAGAGTGGATTTGAAATTTATTTTGTTATTTATTAATTGCACCGGGAATCTTATACGCTGATTTCCGGTGCAATTGTATATTTTGGGAAGCAAACAATTTTGTAATGAATATACCCAATCTCATTCGCCAATTCATCGAAAAAGCTTGTACCAAACCAAGAGCTGAGTTTAAGAAGATGGTTATAAACTATCTTGCTTACGAAAGACGGTATATGTGAATGATGGTTCACAAAAACTCAGGTAAATATATTATCATACCCGGGAAAATAAGGTCTGGGTTTTCTATGATGGGATTGTATGCAAGTACTTCATCAAAGGTGATTGGGGACCCATATATTTCCATGTGCTCTATATTATAATCGTAAAAATTCTAACACGCAGGTTATAGATTCTGGTATAGTTTTAATATAGAATAGATCTATGCGGGAATGTAATACTCAAGTTAAATACATAAAGAACTTGCAATTTATTTTAGGTGGTTATAGTTAAATGATAAAAAATTCTCGAAAAGCAATAGCTGTAACATGCACTATTGCGTTATTATCAATTGTGATTATATGTTTGTATTTATTTTTTAACCAAAAGAAAACCAATTTGGCAGGAAGCGAAATAAGAGCTACGCCAACTCCGACAGAAGAAAAACAATCTACCTTGAATACGGAAAAAGAGTCCCCAAATAGTATTGGCAATACACAAATTACACCAGAGACCACATTAGCCACAGCTATGCCAACTTCAATAGATACGCATACACCAATAATCACACCGACTCCAATAGCTGCTGAGCTCACACCAATGGTCTCGCAAACTCTAGTAGCTGAGTCGACTCCAATATTAACACCATCTCAAATAGAAGAAGCGGCATCTGATGGAATTATGTTAAAGGAAATAACACGTGAAGAAGCCGGGTTAGACTCTATTCCATACTTGGACTTTAGTGGTTTTAGCTTAAATCAGCGAATACATGAGCTTCTAATTGAAAAAAAACCATATACCGATGAAGATATGAGTGCGGGAATTGTAGCTCCTTTTTTTGTTACCGAAAGATTCCAAGAACTGATTATAGATAATATTTCAATTGGTACAAGCATAAATGATGTAATAGATTTATTAGGAACTCCCTCATATAGATTAGAAAATGCAATTATATACAAAACAGATAATTATTATGTCGCATTTTACGGGAAAGAATATATAGAAACAGCTAATTTTTCACCAAGACCCGAAACCTATGATAATGATGTATTAAAGACGATTTTTACCGGTTTGTGTTTGGAGAATATATACTTAACTGATTTTTTAGAGAACAATAATACTATAACCAGTTTTTTTGAAAGTACAGGTTTTATCCATGGTGGAGGACATTATGCTTTTTCAGATAACGGCGTGGAGGTTGACACCTTATCCAATTATATAGGAATACACAATAATTTCGAAGGGGATTTGTATCGAGCCGATATAGAGACAGATTTTGATATAAAATATATAAATTCTGATTCGATAGTGGAAGACATACTGTGGGATTTCAGCGAATATTCTTTTACCAATGAAGATTTTTTGGAGAAAGGCAAATTGTCGCCATCTGGGAAATACATAGCTAAATATGATTACATATACAGTATGAGTCATTACTTTACGATTCGAACTATGGATTATTCAAAGCCGGATTACACAATAAGTGCGCTAGTGAATGATTTTGAATGGATCAATGATGATTTCATAATCTATACAGGAACATTCTCAAATCTGCCCACAGTTATAAAAGCTACACCGGACGACTATGATTATGAGTGTATCCGTTTATTTCCTGAAATTGACGATATAGATTATGATTATAGTCATAATGAGTATAGTTTTATAATAAAAGATATTAATGAGAATGTTATTGTGTTGGAAGATGAAGAAGCGGATACTTCCAAGGGGGAAAAGGTTATTTGGGAGTTTCACTATTCAATTGATGAGAACGGGAATTTCGTGCTGCTTGATTACTAAGCTTTCCTATCTTAGCTTGCTAGCATTGTTTTGTGATACTAGTACCTACATGCTAAGGCGTGATGTCACACTGTGCCGCTAGCCTGCTATGCAGGCAAGTGCTCGAAACGCCGTAAGAAAGTTAAGTTATTAGTACAGATTGAAAAAGAATTCCGCATAATTCCGCATATTCCGCATATATAGAGGAGAGTAAAATGAAAGCAATTGTATTAACAGGCGGAGGAACATCAGGTCATGTTACTCCAAACATAGCATTAATGCCAAAGCTCCGTGATATGGGGTATGATATTTATTATATTGGTTCAAAAAACGGTCTTGAGAAACAGCTTATCGAAAAGGAGTCTATTCCTTATTATGGGATAGATGCTGGTAAATTAAGAAGATATGCAGATTTTAAAAACCTAACAGATATGTTCAGGGTTTTCGCCGGATTTGGTCAGGCATTAAAGATTTTAAAGAAAATTAAGCCGGAAATAGTATTCAGTAAGGGCGGTTTTGTCTCCTGCCCTGTAGTTTGGGCGGCATGGATGAGAAGAATACCGGTTGTTATCCACGAGTCGGATATTACTCCGGGGCTGACAAACAAACTCTCGATACCTTTTGCCCAAAAAGTGTGTTATACATTTCCGGAATCAGAAAATTATATGCCTAAGGGAAAATCAATTCTCACAGGTCTCCCTGTAAGAGAAGAGACTACTTCAGGCGACAGGTTGAAAGGCTACAAGCTTTGCAGTTTTTCAAGTATAAAGCCTGTTATTGTTGTTATTGGTGGAAGTCAGGGATCAGAAAATATTAACAAAGCGGTCAGGCAAATTCTTGACAAGCTACTGGTCACATTTCAGATATGTCACATATGCGGGAAAGGCAATATCAAATCTGAATTGGATGGAACTAAAGGGTATAAACAGTTTGAATATATCAATAAGGAATTACCGGATGTTTTTGCCTGTGCCGATATAATAATCTCCAGAGCGGGGGCTACTACATTATTTGAAATATTGGCTTTAAAAAAGCCTGCACTTTTAATACCATTATCAAAGAATGCAAGCCGGGGCGATCAGATTTTAAATGCCGAATCTTTCCAAAAGAATAGGTTCAGCGATGTTTTATATGAGGAAGATTTAACCTCAGAGCTGCTTATTGATAAAATAAATAACCTTTATAAAAACAAAAACAAATACATAGAAGCAATGATAAAAAATCCATCGGGTAATGCTGCTGAAAAAATAACTGAATTAATCTGCGAAGTATCGATGAAACAATGACCGGATGACCTTTTTAGCTGATCTGTTAAAACTATTAAAACACTTGCTAAAGCAGTCTATTAGGAAGTATCTATGCAGATTGAGGAGTCCCTTTAATAACACTTATTGTAATGTAATTGCATTTGATGCTGATAATCTGTATAATAAAATGTAAATACTGGAATCGATTTTAGCTGGTGAGTAAATTTTTGCATCGGAATCACTATACTATATATGTTGAACTTAGTAATTCAACATATATAGGCATGAATTGATGTACGTGCCATTTGTTTTGGCATAGCCAAACAGGCACATGTGCAATATAAATTGAAAAAGAA
>DAIPML010000161.1:0-8107 GCA_036768735.1 Clostridiales bacterium
CCCATGCAACCTGGCTGGTCGCAAACTCCGTTTGCTGCTCGCCCATGCAACCTGGCTGGTCGCAAACTCCGTTTGCTGCTCGCCCATGCAACCTGGGTGTGTTGTAATTATAGCTTGCTACGCAAGCATATAAATTAAAGAACGTTATTTTGCTTTGCAAAAAACGAGTCTAAGCAATTTCTTCCGTTGTTATAAGAAAAAAATATGAGGTGATATTATGGAGAAAAAATTTATTGAAATCAAGCCCGAAGAAATCAACGACAATGCATTTAAAGCCATTGGCTCTGATTGGATGCTGGTAACTGCAGGAGATATTGATTCCTATAACACGATGACAGCCAGCTGGGGCGGATTGGGTGTGCTTTGGGGTAAAAACATTGCTTTTTGTGTGGTTCGTCCTACCAGACATACCCGAAAATTTATTGACAACTCAGATATCTTTACTCTCTCGTTTTTTGATGAGAGCTACAGAAAAGCACTAAGCTTTTGCGGATCACATTCAGGCAGGGATTATGATAAAGCCGCTGAAACCGGATTAACCCCTGCCAAAAGTAAAGCAGGCTCCGTTTTCTTCAACGAAGCCCGCTTAGTATTAGAATGCCGAAAGCTTTATTATCAGGATATTGATCCAGCCGGATTTACAGATCCAACTATCGACATAAAAAACTATCCTAAAAAAGATTATCATCGCATGTATATCGGTGAAATCACTAATTGCTTTCGAAAATGACAGTAGGGTGTGTAACACTCATTGCAACGTATTGACAGAGACATATAAACAAATCAATCACTGAATTGTTATATGGCAATAACAGTTCAGTGATTGATTAAAATTGTAGGGGTTTAGTTATTTGTGTAATTATGTACTCAACAAGTTGGTGTTAGAACGTTGAGTAATTAGCATTTTGTTCAATCTTTTATATAGCTTGCTACGCAAGCATATAAATTAAAGTACGTTATTTTGCTTCTTAAAAAACGGGTCTAAGCAATTTCTTCTGTTATTTTAAGCTTTTTTCTTAACTTAATGCTAACCTTTCAAAGAACCAACCATAACGCCTTTCATGAAGTATTTTTGTGCAAAAGGATAAATTGACATTATCGGTATTACAGAAACTATAATGGTAGCATATTTTAGGGCTTCCTCGACAACCACACTGTCGGTACTGACAACTTGATTATCCAAGGAGCTTCCTTGAATGACAATGCTTCTTAAAATCACCTGTAAAGGTTGTTTAGAGGTATCCGTTAAATATAAGAACGGTTCCATAAATGAGTTCCAATGACCCACCGCATTGAAAAGACTCATGGTTGCCAATATGGCTCCTGAATTTGGGAGAACCAGATAATACAAGACTCCTAAGTCGTTAAGACCATCAATGTAGCCGGATTGTTCGACTTCTTCCGGAAACCCCGTAAAAAATGTTCTCATTACAATAACATTCCACGCACTGATTGCAGATGGCAATACGACGGCCCAAATTTTATCAAGCAAACCAAGCCCCTTAACAACAAGGTACTTGGGAATCATGCCTCCTCCAAAAAACATAGTTATAACAATAGCAATATTAAAAAATTTATAGAACATCAACCTATCTTTTTTGCTCAGACCATAAGCGCCAAGTGTTGTAACTAACATAGATATTGCTGTTCCAAGAACCACATAGTAAATTGTATTTTCATATGCTTTAAATATCCTTTTTTCTCTAAAAACAGCCTTGTATGCTTCGAGGTTAATCCCTTTAGGCAGCAAAATTATTTCATTTCGCATAACACTAAGCTGGTCAGAAAGCGATACAGCAATCATATAAACAAACGGGTATATGGTGATTATAACCATAAACGCTAAAAATAAGCCTTTTAAAACAGTCCATATAGTAATTCTTTTACTTTCCAATTTATTTCCCTCCCGTTACCATAAACTGGTTTCGTTAACACGCTTGGATATGAAGTTAGAGGTAACAAGAAAACAAAGGTTTATTGCAGAATTAAACAGACCAATTGCTGTCCCATAACTCATATTTCCTTGCCTAATTCCCTGACGATAAACAAAGGTTTGTATTACATCCGATGTTTCATAAGTTGTTGCACCTTGTAATAGAAATGCCTTTTCGAAACCAACAGACATAAGATTACCTGTTCTTAAAATAAACAGAGTGATTATTGTAGGAGCAATGCACGGAATACTTATGTGTATTATCCGTTGAAGCTTGTTAGCCCCATCAATCATTGCCGATGCATAAAGGGTAGGATCGATATTAGATAATGCAGCTAAATATACAATTGATCCCCATCCAACTCCCGACCATATACCTGACGATATATAGATTGTGCGAAACCATTCGGCACTCTGCATAAAATTAATCTTAGAATAACCTAATGATGCTATTAATTTGTTTAATAGACCTGTTGATGGTGATAAAAACATGGTAATCATACTGACTATGACAACTGTTGATATAAAATGTGGCATGTAAGTTACTGTCTGAACAAATTTCTTAGCACGCTCATTTCTTACTTCATTCAGAATAAGTGCAAATATTATAGGTGCAGGAAATCCCCAAATAAGAGAATAGAAAGATAAAAGAAAAGTATTTCTTATCAATCTAAATGCGTGTTGATACTCAAAAAATGTCCTAAAATGTTTTAGTCCTACCCAAGGGCTGTCAGCAAAGCCTTTAAAGGGTGAAAACTGCTGAAATGATATTGAGATTCCATACATTGGGAGGTAATTAAATAATATAAAGAATATCATCATAGGCATTACCATTATAAGAAGATATTTACTATCATTTAGTCTTTGCAAAAAACTCTTTTTGTTGCCTGCACGTGGTGACGGTACAGGTATTGAATTCAATTTTGAATTAATCATAGTTACTCCACTCCAGTTATTAAATAAACGTTTGCACATTTTGTGCAACGCAAGCGCCAAACGCTTTCTCTTGTTCTCACAGCTATACCCCAAAGTTAATTTACTGCGAAAATGTGTACCGTAGGGAATTATACCTATCACTGAAGTAGGAATCGTTTATCCCCACATATTAGAAGTAATGGTTAGAGGGCATTTTTGGTAATTAGCCGGGTGCGAATTTCCACGGAAACCCGCACCCATACCTTTTAAATTTTACTATGCTGATTAAACGGATAAATAGAACTTATTCACCCAATTGCCTCTTGAAGGCAGTTGTAATTGTGTTCAGATAACTGTCAAGACCAAGAGCCTTAATCTCTTGTACATATTGGTCAAATTCGCTTAAAGGTCTGTCGCCAATAATAAACTTTGATGTTTCAGCCCTGTAATGGTCTCTAATAGCAACGCCTGTTGTCATGTCAAGCTCTTTTTCAGCTTGGGTTAAAGCAACTCTGGGTATTTGAATATCCTGGAAGCTAAGTGCCATAGCATCTGCTTCTTTCAATTCTTCACCAAAGGTTGCAGAGTGTGAACTATAATCAAACAGGGTATACAAACCATTAGTAGATAATCCATATTGTTGACGGAGTGATGTTGCAGTCATATTGCTTCCAATCCATTTACGGCCATTTTCGCCAACCTTGTATGTAATGCCTTCTTCACCCCAAGAAAGTAGGGTTGATCCTTCTTCACTATACATCCAGTCTAGGAACTTCATTGTAGCGTCCTGATTATCGGAATTACATACATTCAGGATTGTGTTTGATTCTGCAGAGAACCTAAGCTTTTTCTGTCCGTTTGAGCCAAAAGGCAGTGGCTCCATATAACGCCAGTTAACTTCCGGATTTTCTTTTCTCATCGGAACATTATAGCCATCGACTCTTACTACATAATCCAGCGTTAGGAATGCGTTGTTTGCAGACAGTATTTGCTGCCATTGCTGAGTTGTAATTGAAAGTACGTCTGGCGGAATAAGATCCTCTTCATATAATTTATTATAGAATGTCACCATCTCTTTGAAGCTATCTTCAATCGGACCATATTTCCATACTTTTTGATCCCAGTCATAGTATTGCTCATTGCAGGTGCCCCATGCAGCGGATGCCATCTTAAAATGTGTGAGACCTTCTCTGTATGTTAGTGGATAACTTTCAGGGTATGCGCTTTTTAAAGCTTTCAAAACATTATAAAACTCTTCTTGAGTTTTTGGTGCTTTGAGATTATTCTTATCAAATATATCTTTACGATACAGCCATCCTCTAAGATTGGTGTTTCCTATACCATATATAGGGCAGCCATAAAGAGCACCTTCTGATGACATAAAGCTCATAACATGGGCATTTTCTTTTTCAGACCACGCCTTAAAATTCGGCATTTTGTCTAAATGTTCAAGAATATTTACGAACGCACCATCCGGCCCATATTGATTTCCTTGTTCAGAAGTGAAATCAAAAATTATATCGGGCAGTTCACCTGAAACCATTGTAATATTGTATTTGTCTACAAAACCTGTTGGATCTACAGCATCCATCTTAACAATAACGTTTGTATGTTTCTTTATCATATCCAGCACATACCAATCTTCTTGGAAAGGCCAGCTTGCATGATATGGAGCCATAATCTCAATAGTGACCGGCTTGTCAAACAGTAAAGATGGTTTTTCATCTTGACCTGAAGTTGTATCACCTGTACTTGGGCTCGTTGTTGCATCTGTTGCAGGTGGTGCGGAAACAGGTGTGCACGCTGCTATTGAAGCGCCCAAAACTAATACTAACAATAATGCTAAAAACTTTTTCATGAAGTAATTCTTCCTCCCTTCGAATGAACAAAATTGTTGCTCTGCAGAGTTTTGTTATGCTTGCAGTATAAAAGAATAATCAACAACTAACAATAGTCATTACATGCGAAAGTAGTCATTTTCTTCGGAGTATAAAAAATTGCATATGGTGCTCTAAGACTTATATTAAGAGGTTTTAATCATCAAAAGCGGACATTTTTTAAGATCTTGGTCATTATTAATATTTTCGATGCTTACCCGAAAGTCGTTGAAACTGCGGTGCAAGCAAGCGTCCAATTAAGGAGCGTACCCACCGGAACGCTCCCCCAAGAAGGATAACCCCAAAACGCTATGGGAAAGTTGAGTAAATAATACCAAAAGGAAAGAAGATGCTATTGTTTTTAGTTAAATACTCATTTTCCTATATTCGTTTGGTGACTGTCCCGAATACTTTTTGAACAATCTGTTAAATGATCTCATATTAGGAATGCCAACCTTTATGGCAATATCCATAACCTTATCATTTGTTTCTTTCAGAAGCTTTGATGCTTTTTTAATACGAAATGAATTTAAATAATCAATACAGTTAATCCCTGTTTTTTCCTTAAAGTAAGAAGAGAGATATGTCTTTGATATATTGAGTTTTTCTGATAATAAATCAAGGAATATATCCTCAGAATAGTTCTTTTTAATATAGTTCTTCACATAATCGATTATATAATCACTTTCTTTTTTATATACATTGATATGATTCAGGCAAATAGAGACAAAATTCAAGGTTTTTACCCTGTACTCCTCCATAGTAACGCAATGCTCCAAAGAGGAATATGCATCTGCTAATTTTATATTGCTTGGTATGCTCTGGTACAACTCCATAAGCACTGTGCTTAAAATGCTTACAATTTTATTGCATAAAAGCTTTATATAAAAGTTGTTGACTTCTTTTTTATAATTGAAATCAAGTATTTCGTTGATAAGCTTTATTGACTCCTGTAGCTGCCCGCTTTGAGCAGAATTTATAAACTGTTCCTGTTGCTCCTTGGAAAAATAGAAAGCATTACGCTCATTATTAATGTCTTCTGTAGTTAGAAACTGAGTTGTTGGGATAAGCTTCCTATATTCAACAATTTCTAAGGCTTTACTGTATGCATTTTTTATTTCTGATACATTGCGATATCTTCCTGTACACGCTATAGTAAAGAAAACAAATTCCTCTTCCGGCTCAAGCCTTTTTGCTATTTGTTCAACACAAGCAACTGCTTCTTTAAAGCTGCTTTCAATATTCGCAACACACACAATTTGATCACTGCCCGCCTGGAAAGTAACTGATTCTTTAAAACAATTACCCGTATAAATTTCAATTAACTCTCTCAGGAAGAAAGTGCCTTTCCCTTCAGACTCAAAAATCTGTTCATAGAACATTGCTTTAAAATGCAGCTTAAAGTAAATTATAATATAATCGTTAAATTTACTTAACTCATCAATTTCACTGCTTGTACCCTCAAAAATGTCAAACATTTTTACCTTGAAAGAGAAAGATTTTAAAAGTGAATCTTTTTTGTTTATATCCTCCTCATAAGTATTGGATTTTTCTATTATACCTTTTATATTCTTGGCAATACTTTTAAAATCAGAAGATATCTCTGTTTCGCGTTCCTTTTCCTGCTGTTTAATTAATTCCACAATTTGCTTTACGGGGTTATTAAATCGTTTCACTATGTAAAAGGCTAAAAAGGCGCTAATTAAAATAGATATTAAAACAATAACCTGGATTACTATAGAGGCTTCTTTAATTTGTTGTTTTACAGGAGTATTTGAATAAAACTTGTAATACGTGAGCTGATTGTCACGGTCTTCATGAACAAACATATAACCATCATCCAGTTTTATATAAGACTGCTCTAATTGCTCTTCCTGTAAAAAATGTTCCCTTACCTCTCGATCAATTGATTCCGGATAAAGCAACAGCCCATCGTTTGTGTATATGTATAAATCATCAGTGAAATCGGACTTAGTCAAATTTAATAATTTACCTACATCAATCAAAGCCACCATTATAAATTTAGAATTTATATTGTGTTTAAATGCAATGGGCATTAAATATTTTTCTGAGCTAAATGCAAAATTTGATATATCTTGAAAATATTTTGATTGATAGAACCTAAATGTAAACTTATCCTCCATTTCTTTAAGCCAAAATTCTTTTGTATATTCATTATTTGTGTAAAATATATTAAACAACATCTCATTTGGCATAGCAAGCTTTTCCGGAGATTTAATTATAATAAACATTTCGATGATGTATTTTTCGTTTACCTTAATTGTATTTAATTCATCGTCCATCAATTTATAGGTGTAAGGAGAAACATATGCACCATTAAAAAATGTGTAAAATTCGTTGAAAAGCCTCAAAAATATGTCGTTTTTTATTTTATTGGTTATCATTTCTAATTCATTTATAAGATTTTGCATCTGTGCATCAACGTTTGCGGTTATTTCTTCCTCCATATTTTTGGCATAAATCATATTTGTAATTCCATGAAAAGATGCTATAAGGAGAATTACAACTAAAAAGCTTAAAAAAAGCCTTATAAACATTGAATTGCGTCGGAAGACTTCTCTCATTTTTTTAAGCATAATGCTGTTGTTTAAGCGGTTTACCCACAATTTATTCATATCCAAAAACCCCTTTGACGATGTAATTGCTTCCCGGAAAGTCGTAAAACGGCTTTTTCCTGCAGGTCTAGCTGCGATAAGTTGCGGCAAGCGAGTGTTTTTTAGCCAATTTGAACTACCCGCCACTAGACATTTTTCAACCATCTTGGTTGAAAATATGCGAAGAAGTGGGGCTTCAAAATGTATCATGGCTTGCGCTATGCTTAACACTTTTGACGTATCCTTTTCGCCTTTATCTCCTCGACCTGAAAGGCATCGAGGAATACTTTTCTAATGATGTTTGCGGAAACATTGCAATCTGTGTTTAAATATCAAAATCCGAATACCGGATTAAATAATAACAGTTAATCCATCTTCCAAACAATTTTCCCGTTTTTATCTATATATACAAACCGTTGGGTTCCATCAATTATCATTACCACCCGGGCAAGATCTTCAGTGAAGCCAACGTTCCACTCCGTAGTAAAAGTATACCCTCCCCCATCTTCATTGGTCAAATTTTCTCCGGTAATAAAATCGCCATTTCTATCAATAAGAGCATAGCCACCAATTTCTTCGTAGTTTTCAATATCCGGTTTCCTCACAAAAGCATATCCGTTTCTAAATGACGAAGCATATGCAAATTGAGGCTTTATAATATACTTGCCGGTTTTATCAATGTATCCATAAAACCCGTCTGCCACAACTAATGCAGCGCCATCATTGAAACGCCCGGCATAATCATAAACCGGTTCGATAACATAATT
>DAIPML010000162.1:0-2387 GCA_036768735.1 Clostridiales bacterium
GAATGTAGTATATTTTGTTTTTTACTTCAATCCGATTGGTTGTCAAATCTTCTCTTTCCTTAACAAGCGTTTTTAGCTCAACTTCTTTTTGCTGTAACAGTTTGAGCCTTGTTTGATATGTAACTACATCTTTTGTTATCTGATTTATCTTTCCTAAATCGAATGGTATTCCTTTGTCTTCAAGTTCTTTCTTCTTAACATCAATCTTGTCTTGTATTTCTTTTTCTTTACCTGCCCATTCTTTTAATTGAACATTCAAATCGTCAATATTTTGTGTTAGTTCAGTATTTAGTTCCGAATGTTTTGAAGCCACGATATTTCCAAACTTACGGACGATTTCTTTTACTTGGACGAAATTATCTTTCCCCACCTTTATTTCATCACCGTCTATAGCTTCAAAATTATCAAATATAGTTTTATCGGATAGGATTTCTTTATATCTTGAAACTAATGCTTTTAAATCTGTTATAATACTACTTCTAATTTCTCTTTCTCTGATTAATGCTAAATGAAAATTTACCAATTCACTTGCCTTGTCTTGTTGGAGTTGCCTTAATTTCCCTTCAAGACTATTTTTCATTTTTGTTACTTCCGGTATTTGAGAAACATCTATTCTGATTGCCCTCAATTTACTTTGATTGTCATTTAGCTTCTCTCTCAATATTGAATCCTCTGAATTTAAGTTCTCCAAATTCAAAAATGAATTCAAAAAATCTATCAAATATTGAGGGTTCTTCTCACTAAATTGTATCGTTTTTGCAGTTTCTCCTTGTCCGTAACTTTCAATTTGTATTTTAGAAATATCGTCCGAGCTTGTTACATTAATAGCAGTTGCATTTTTTTCTCTTGAAAAAACAAACACCTGACCTGCTTCATCTTCGTATTGCAAATATATTTTTTCTGGCCAGACTTCACTATCAATCACATTTAAATCAGATTTATTTCCTGAACTTTCTCTAAGCGATTCTAACATGGTTGATTTGCCCGCACCACGACCACCGATTATACAGGTCAAATTATTGCTGAAATGAATAGTTTGATTATCAAGTAGCCCTCCTTCAATATGCATACCTATGAAGCGTGGAAGCTTTTCTGGAATTAAATTTTCTATTCTAATTCGAGAGTTACTGCTTAGTAATGCGATTCTGAAGGCATTAAAATCAAACGAATCTAACTTTATTCGAGTTAATTTATTTTCGCCACTGGCATTAAATCCAAGCCTATTAAGAGAATGAGCATCAGAAGACATTAGTTTTGGCAATTCATAATTATTTTCAAGTTCTAATGCTTGTTTTCTTTCATTAATCATTTTTTTTCTTTCTGCTGCATCTTCGCTTGTATCATCATCTGTATATAAATTAGCACTATCTTTATCGCTAATTTCTAAAGCGAATAACGTATCATGTGCCAAAATTGCAGACATTTTAGGGTCAAATCTATTAATAGTTTTTTCAAAACCAGAGTCTAATTCTATATGAGCAAGAACTCCAATCCCATTGTATTGTTTTGCAAGATTCAAACATTCAACTATACCTTGAGAACATGTTTCCCGATTATCTGAAATTGTGAGTTTTCCTCTAAAGTTTTTAAGTTCTTCGTACTTTTCAAAATATAAAAGTAAATGACCTTGTAGAGTCGATACCTCAATACCGGGAATAACCAATATATCTTTACCTTCCGCATGTTTAATGGCGCGTTTTACATTTCTATCTTCATTATGGTCAGTAATAGAAATAATAGATAAACCTTTGCCTATTGCTGTATCCACAATATTTTCAGGGGTCATTGTTGAATCAGTAACATCAAATGAACCTTCTTCTCCAAAACTATGGATATGCAGGTCAGCCTTATAAAATTTTGCACCATTATTAGTTGTAGTAAAATCGACCATATGACTTTATATTGAATTTATTGATGCTGCAAATGTACAACATTATAGTCTTTTAGCCTAACGTTCATGTAGATAAACGCCACATACTGCCAAGTCGAAGCCACATGCTGCCACCTTGCTTCAAACCTCTGAAATTTAGGATTTACCTCTCTAATTTCGCTTCTCAAACATTTTAAATTTTATAGAAATGCAACAAGAAGATGATTTAAGAGGACTTGCCAAAGTCATGGAGTTCATGAGGGCAATCAGTATTATTTTTGTAGTGATAAACATTTATTGGTTCTGCTATTTTGCCTTGCACGAATGGGGAATCATAATCGGAGTAGTGGATAAGATACTACTGAACTTTGACCGCACAGCCGGACTGTTCGGCAACATTTTGTACACCAAATTATTTGCGGTTGTTTTCCTTGCCCTGTCATGTTTAGGTACGAAGGGCGTAAAAGAGGAAAAAATCACTTGGCCGAAAATCTATGTTTTTCTGACAATCGGTTTT
>DAIPML010000162.1:2478-8103 GCA_036768735.1 Clostridiales bacterium
CCTTATGGACGACGTTTTCAATATGGAAAACGAATCGTTTATGCAGGAAACACGACTATTGCAGAGCGAGTATTCCGTGAATCTACCTACAAAATTTTGGTATAAGAAAAAAGAATGGAAAGGTTGGATAAATGTAGTAAACCCATTCCGTGCCAGTATCGTATTAGGTACTCCGGGCAGTGGTAAATCATACGCAGTTGTTAATCAGTATATAAAACAACAGATTGAGAAAGGGTTCTCAATGTACGTGTATGACTTCAAGTTTCCAGACCTTTCCACAATAGCCTATAACCATTTGCTGAATAATCAATCAGGATATAAAAAAGTTCCGACTTTCTACGTGATTAACTTTGACGATCCGAGCCGTTCGCACCGATGCAATCCTATCAATCCGTCTTTCATGGAAGATATTAGCGATGCCTACGAATCGAGTTACACGATTATGCTCAACCTCAATAAAACGTGGGTGCAAAAACAAGGCGACTTCTTTGTTGAATCTCCGATTATTTTGTTCGCTTCGATAATTTGGTATCTCCGTATATATAAGGACGGAAAGTATTGTACATTCCCTCATGCGATTGAGTTTTTGAACAAACGCTATGAAGATATTTTCCCGATTTTGACTTCATATCCCGAACTCGAAAACTACCTAAGTCCTTTTATGGACGCATGGTTGGGCGGTGCTGCTGACCAATTAATGGGGCAGATAGCCAGTGCCAAAATTCCATTGTCAAGAATGATTTCACCCCAGTTGTATTGGGTTATGAGTGGCGACGAATTTACACTCGACATAAACAATCCCGACGCCCCGAAAGTGTTAGTTGTGGGCAACAATCCCGATAGGCAAAATATCTACGGTGCGGCTTTGGGGCTTTACAACTCCCGTATCGTGAAGCTCATAAACAAAAAAGGGCAATTAAAGAGTTCGGTGGTAATCGACGAATTGCCGACAATCTATTTCAAAGGATTGGATAACCTTATAGCCACTGCCCGAAGCAACAAAGTGGCTGTATTGTTGGGCTTTCAGGATTTCTCCCAATTAACAAGGGATTACGGCGACAAGGAAGCCAAAGTTGTGATGAACACCGTAGGTAATATTTTCTCCGGTCAAGTAGTTGGAGAAACAGCCAAAACGCTATCCGACCGTTTCGGAAAAGTATTACAGAAACGCCAGTCTATGACTATCAACCGCAACGATAAATCAACCTCTATCAGTACCCAAATGGATAGCCTGATACCACCGTCAAAAATCAGTAACTTAACACAAGGTATGTTTGTCGGTGCTATTGCTGATAACTTTGACGAACGTATCGAGCAGAAGATTTTCCATTGCGAAATTGTGGTCGATAACGCCAAAGTCGCTGCCGAAACAGAGGCGTACCAGTCCATTCCAATAATTACTGATTTTACGGACGAAAACGGAGTAAATCGCATGAAAGATATGATTAAAGAAAATTACGACCGTATCAAAGCCGAAACCAAACAAATCGTTGCCGAAGAATTACAACGCATCAAGGACGACCCTGCATTGGCTCATTTGTTGCAGCAACAGGAAGAATAAAATATTTACCTTGTAGGAGGAGAGTCAGAATAGGCTCTCCTTTTTTTAGGCATTAAAGGTATTTATCTTTATTTTCTCTTGCTTCTCTTTTATCGAAGACACGTAACCCTTCTCAAGTAACTTATGAGCTAATATCTGTGTGGCTGCGTTTAATGGAACAGAAGGTTTCTTCCCTCGAATGGAAATGTCTGAATATGGTTCTCCCAGAGAATTTAATGCTGTTGAAATTGAACTTTCTGAAAGAGAATGTATGTGGATATTCAATAGTTTTAATCTGTTTTCCATTACTTGTGCGTTAGCAATAATACCAAGAAGCAAATCGGTTTCTAATTCGACATATTGATAATTAGCCATGATTTTGCAGACCTGATTACATAATTGCTTACTACCTTTTATTACTTCCTTATCAGCATTCAGTAATATATCTACTTTTTGAGGGTAGTTAAAGACTTCAGATGTTAACAAAGCAATCAAGTCATTTTCATCAAAAGAATAAACCTCTTCTGATTCTAAAAACTTTTTAGAATTGCGTAATAGCAAATCTATATGCTTGTTGTTGTCAAAATTATCTTTGATGTAATTATACCTACCTAACGATAATTGCAGATATCCGTTTTTTATCATCACGTCTATTTTCTGATTGGACAAATCTGCAAAATCCAAAGGAGAATAGGCATACGGGAAACATGATATAATTGCTTCAAAGCAATCATCGGTTATGTTTTCGTCTATTATAATCGCATTGGATAGTTTTGATAATAGTGGGTTTTTGTCTCCCAAACTATCCTTGATTTTTGAAGTCGATAATTCTGTGTAGTTTACTGGGTTACTAACAAATTCACTCAAAGTCTCATTTACAGTGTCTTCTGACAAAGAAAAATAATGTTCAATATTCTCCCATGTGGCACTAACAGCAGATGTTGTAATCAAATATTCTTTTAACTCGCTATTTTCAACAGAAGAAAGAGAGTGTACTTTATTTTCAGATATATCTACGATTTTTCTCCTATCCTCTATTTTTATCAGATCATTATTTAATAACGAGAGAACGGATTCTGTAGATTCTTTGGTGTTGTTTGGGATTTGTAAAAACACATTGGATATATATGTTTGAATATTGTCATTGATATATTTAATTAGGTGTTTAGCTGTTGATGAGATGATAGTTGTGTAATTTTTTGTTTCAAGAGTCTCTGTATTTTCGACAGTTCCTTTAGATGAAACAAACAACTTAATCATATCAAAGTTGATTTTGTACAAATTGCTTTCGTAGATAAAATCAAACACTTTATTTCCTACTTCGGGCTGAGATAAATTTGTAAATTTGACATTTAGTTCTTTTAGTATTGAAGTTATTTTAGATTCCTCCATTCCAGACACAAAAGATAGGAAATTATTTTTCCCTGCTATATGGTTGGAAAGAGATGATTTTATATCCTGCTGTTTTATTTCACTTATACTTAAATGCGTTATTATTGCTTTTAAGTATTCTTCTTTTTTCTCATCTGAATAACCTGTCGTGGTAAGATGAGTCCAAAATGACTGCCATTTTTCGCATAAGTCTTGTATGAAAATATCAATGTTTATTCCCTCAGATAAGAACGTGTCAATAAACAGCATAGACGAACGGCTTTTATTGCAGATTTGCAACAATAGAGTTTCGTATTGGGTATTATATTTGTTTTTATTGGCTAATAGATAATCCAAAAGGCTACAATTCAGTGATTCCTTATATTCAAATTCTTTTGGTTTTATTTTTCTAAGTAAATTATCGATTTTAGTGAGTTTAAACTTAAAATCAAGAGCGTTCCTGTTTTTAATGCTAAATAGAAAGTCTCTATCATCCTTAGTTATAAGTCCTTCATAGAAATATGAAATGTAATCGTGGTAGTTTTCGTTTAAGTAGCCATTGCGTATCAGATATATAATTAGTTTTTCCTTTTCAATGTCTTTGAAAACACTTGAAATTTCTATTTTTTCCGCTATCTGAAGTAAGGAACTTGATTTAATATCATGTTTTTCCTTTTCTAATTTTTCTATTTTTTGTTTTGAAGACTCAATTTTGTTATTATCTCTATCAAGAATCAAACCCTCTCTTTCTTCATATGTTTGCTCCGAATCAACAGCTTTTTCAATGCTTTCAAAATTGAAAGTTGCATTATTTGTCTGGATTCTATATTGATTGGCATTATATCCATACTTTTCCAAATATTTGTATTGGATTGTAGTGCATTCTTGTAGAGAAGAAAAAACATCATCAACTTTTAATTCCTCAAATTGATATTCAGTGCCATTTATAATGAAAGAAGTGGCATTGGGCACTTTTATGAGTATTGCTTCGATGTAAATGGATCGCAGTTCATCAACATCCTTTACACTTACATTCTCAATCTGTTGTATTTTCTTTCGGGCTTCTTTTATTTCTTCATTGATTTCATCAACTCGATTTTTGATTAATTCTTTCTTGTTGTTGAAAATAGAAAACACATTTCCTTTGTCATTATGTAAATCAACAAAGTCAGAAGGAAATATGTTTTTATATATAATCATCGCCAAAAGATTATTTTGGTTCAGTTTAGGATCTAATTTTTCTTTGTAGACAACATATTCGTTATAGATGTTTTTCAACAACCTCATGTCGTCTATATACATGGATACATCACTTAAAAAATCAATTGATAGAGAATCTTTTGTTTCATCTTCTAAGATAAGATTTGCTTCCTTGAACTTATTAAGGAGCATTTCTCCAGAATTGGATGTGTTGATAATTGGGATAACAGGAATAATAAAATCGAAGAACTTAGTTCGATTTTTGTCTTGAAACATATCATCTTTAATTGCGTATAAAAATACGATTCTTCTGCCAATTTGCTTCGAGTGGTTTACCAATATGTTAAGTTCCCTCAGTTTCGTGAATATTTCAGTATTATTAAATCTGTCTAAATCTTCAATAATCACAATATCAAACTTTGTAACTTCGAAAAAATAGAGGATTTCATCTAAATGCTTGTTTAGAATAGAAGAATCCACATCATGGTTTATTTCTATTTCACCGCTCTGAACATTTAATTTATTGAGTTTTGAGTTGTTGGCTATTCTGAAAATTTTGGATACAGCATAGGAAATTCCGAGTGTTAGTGCACATAGTGCAATAATTGAGGCAATCTTATTGTTGTCCAAATCATATTCTTGCCAAAGAGAAAATGTTGTGATAAAATTAGGTTTAAAAAAGACGACTACAGCTGACAGCCAAACCATGAGCAATAAGGACTTGAATATAACACTTCTTGTCCGCAAATTTCTTATTCGTTTAAATCTTGAATCAGGTATCTGCTTATGTTTTACATGATAAAACATTTGTTGCATGATACTAAGTTCAATGAGTCTATTTATATCTTCATTTTCAGCTATATCTTTATCGCTAAATGAAGCTAATGATATGTTGAGAATGTTGTATTCTTTATGTTCCTTAATAAAGGTTTTGATAATACTACTTTTTCCAGAACCATAAGAACCTGTTAATGCTATATTCTTAATATTCTGGTTCTTCAAAGCCCATTCAAGGATTTTTGAATATTTTTTATCTTCATCACCTTTACTTGTTGGTGTTAAATCATCATATCCACTGGGATTGGGATTATCCTCTTTGGTTAATTTGAGTTCAGTTTTGGACAATGTTGTTATTCCCCAATCAGTAAACCAAAGCATTATTTTTTTTATGCCTTCACGAATAGTTTTCATCCATTTTCGAACCCTCTTTCCCATGCTATAAATATTTTGCAGCAAAGGTCGCATTTTTTTGCCGACTGTTAAAATATATGTGAATATTTATCTCATTCTAAAGAATTTGCACTAAAACAGTATTGTAATTTCAATGGGGAAAGAGCAAGCCCAACGCCACACCTACCCAAATCGAAGCCACAAGCGTCCACCTACCGACAAAGCCACTGCTAACCATCTGATTAAGCCTACTTTTATTCTGCATTAATAGTGATGCGGAACAAAAAACAGTTTAATCATGGATGAAAAATTAAATCCGAAAGACAAAGTTCTCCTGATGCGAG
>DAIPML010000163.1:0-8101 GCA_036768735.1 Clostridiales bacterium
AGTCATACATAACTGTATAATAGATGTGGCTCTTGAATATCCCTTTAATTCAAAGATTCGAAGGTCTAAGATTTGTTGCGGATATTATGAGAGCCTTCTTTGTTTATCCGGTGCTCTAATATGTAGCATTCATCTCCCTCCTCTCTCTTATTTAGTTAATTGCTAAACCCCATAAACCGCTAAAATTAAGCATCCTGAGGTTTTATATTTATACAACTCCTCAACTTTCCAAGGTATAATGTAGTTGTAAAACAACATAATCATAAAAAAGTAAGGAGCTATATGCTATGATAAAATCGAAACAGCTATAGCTGGGTGATGTTTACGCAGACTGCCTCGAATACTTTGAAAACGACAAACCAAAATTCCTTTTCTATTTTAGAAGAACACCTTAACCTTGATGCACTTACTCCATTGAGTTTCAAAACGCATAACAAAAATCATACTGCCAGACCTCATGTATATCCATTTACTGTTTTTATTCATGCCATGAATATAGTGCAGCATCCCGACTGAAGCTTTCTGATTGTATTTCTAATATATTCACGGGAGTTATGCGAATTCTGTGGCTTTTATAAGGTACATTAACATACGGATCTTTTTTTAACAGCAATTACCATGATTATACATATATATTATACAAAATATAGTATGTGGTCAAGAGGTTTTGCGTAAACGGCTCTTTTTCATGTATAAAAAGTTTTTTTACACGTTTATACATAAAAATGCACACTTTATGAAAAAACAATACCACACGTAATGGGACGTAGCCCTAATTAAGGGAATAGAGGTTTAAGGTGGATAGTTAAAAATTTGTGGTCATGATGTTTTGCATATTCATCAATCATGCTACCCCACACGGTTTTCGTTGCCACTACTTTTGGGAGCATAAGATAATGAATGGTTCTGGAGCTGAATGTAAAAAACAGTAGTAATGCAACTATTTTACACATGTTCTATTCCTCCACAATTTGCTTCATCTTGTTATAAATTACCTCAGCAGCCTCATCAGATGATATCCTGCCTTCGAAATATTCAAATACATAGTCTCTAATATTTTCGGAAATCATATAAGTCTCATTTCTATAGGAATTTTTCAACATGTAGCTGTAAACATTGTAGTTCCAATCATTGGTTATGAAATTCTTGTAAACGCTTTCTTCATAAATGGCTTTATCCTTATATAAAATTGGCATCTGCGTTATCAAATCTACTGCCTGTGCTTCTTTAGATATGCATTTGCCAAGAAACTCCGCTACAAGTTGTTTGTTTTTGGAAGCCTTGTTCATGCAAAAAAAGCTCACAGTAAAAGGATATATTCGTTTATTATCAAAGACAGGAGTTGGTATGATCTTGATGTTGTCCATACTACCGTTATTTGCGGGTATATATGCACAGTTGAGTAATAGGTTTTCTTGCTTCTCATAACTTTTGCTTTCATTTAAAATATACCCTTTCTCATATATCTTATCTACGAATTCCAGTTCATTTTTGATGTCCGCTTTCGTATAATTAAAAGATTCCTTTGCCAGATCCATCTTTATACAGTTTGAAACACCAAATATATTGTAAACAAAAGAAATGTATTTGCCTTGTTGCATCATAAAATTTATGCCATCTGCGGTTACATCATCAGCATATCTTTCAAAATCGTTCCATGTCCAGTCATATGCGGGCATTTTCAGCTTAAGCTTTTCAAGCATATCAGTGTTGAGTTGGTATACCGTTTCAGTGTTATATATCCCTACTGGTATCCCGAATAAAGCACCGTTATGCGAGCATAATTTTTAAATACCTTCAAACATATCATCGAATTTCTTAGAGACTACAGGATAGTTTTGTAAATCCTCATAGACTCCCTTTTTAATATAATAAGACGGTATATCATTATAAGTTGAAAGCAGATATATGTCAAAGCTGTTGTCGCCTGACATCAGCATTGAATTTAATTTTGTTGTATACTCTTGTGAACTGATATTTACAAACTCTACCACTGTGTTGTTATTTTCTACACCAAACTCATAAGCTACACTATTGAAGTAAACTTCAGGCACATAATCGTGACATAAGATAGTAAAGTTTTTTAAACTGCGTAAGCCGTTTAAATCCAATGAAACAATTCTTTTTTGTTCCTTGTCGATAAAATAAGAAATGTTATTTCTATAAAATGCTGTATAGATTTTTGGAATTATACTTGATGTGTATGTTTCAATTATTTTCTTTTCCTTTAAAGAAGCAACATATATATTTCCCTGTGAAATTAGATATAGGCAGTCTTTGCTACTGCTAAAATAGGGATACAGGGAATAAGGCAAATTAGAAAT
The DNA here is from genome assembly GCA_036768735.1 of Clostridiales bacterium. GTDB lineage: Bacteria > Bacillota > Clostridia > DSM-8532 > DSM-8532 > JAAYGP01. Next base: position 2,325 of record DAIPML010000163.1, read on the forward strand.
GTGGAGTTCATCGCTTTTCTCACCATTGTTTATATTGTAAGTCAGCATGTGTCCACTGCAGCAATCCTGCTTTAGAAAAATAAGCAGCGTGCTTTCTTTGTATTCGACAAAATTTTGGACAAGCCCTATATCAATTTTTTTAAAATTCCCATCCTCCAGATTATATTCACCTAGGTATTTTTTGTCTCTTTCATTATTGTCTTTATCTCTTTCATAATCGTAAATGTAATACATTATAAAAAGTTTCCCATCCATATATAGCATTTTTTCAATAATATGATTCTTTGGTAATAAATCATATTTCTTTACCATAGCACCGTCAACATTGTATTCTTCAAGTTCATTCCTATGGTTACAGACAAACAAGCTGCCATCGTAAACCGTCAATAATTTGTAAGGGCGGTGCTTATCGGTTTCGATTAGCTTTTTTTTATTTCCTTTGCTATCGAGTATGTATATTCTATTCTCATCGGTCAAATAAATATCCCCGTTTTCAGCAACGGCAATCTGAGCCCGTCCGATATCTTTTATGAAAGAGATATCAATATAACTGCTTTCAATGGTAGGTGATGTAGTGTTATCGACATTTTCAGCCGTGTTGTCGCATGAAGTCAAAAGAAGCATCAAGGCTAAAATAAGAAGGGTAAAGCATTTCATCTTCGTTTTCATCAGGTATTTTCTCCTTTTTTCTATTATGATTATCACCCAGAAAGTCACAAAGTGACTTTCTGATGGTATTTAAGATATCTTAAATACCATCAGTCTTCGAAAGAAGGTTGGATAACCACATTGTTATTGCACCAGGTTGCAGCAAGCCGCAACTACCTGCATACAAACCTGCAGAAATAAGCCGTTTCACGACTTACTGTGAGCAATTATATTATCTGTTTAAATTCAGTCAGTACGCATGTTTTCTGGTGTTAATCAACAATCATACCAATATTTTAACATCTGCTGTAAGGAAATACAAGCTTGGTAAGATGATATTCCTTTCATCTGCAACGATTACTCCTCCACAATTTGCTTCATTTTGTTATAAACTGCTTCAGCAGCCTCATCAGAGGAAATCCTGCCTTCGAAATATTCTAATACATAATCATTAATGTTTATGTAAGTTTTGAATGTCTCATTTCTATAAGAATTTTTCAGCATATAGCTGTAGACGTTGTAGTTCCAATCATCAGTTATGAAGTTCTTGTAAATGCTATTTTCATAAATTGCTTTATCTTTATATAAGATTGGTATTTGTATAATCAAATTGTCTGATTGAGCTTCTTTTGATATGCATTTACCAAGAAACTCAGCTGCAAGCTGTTTGTTTTTGGAAGCATTATTCATGCAGAAATATTTCACCCTAAACGGATATATTCGTTTATCATCAAAAACAGGAGCGGGTATTATTTTGCAGTTGTCTAAACTACCGTCATTTTGGGGTACATATGCAAAATTAAGCAATAGGTTTTCTTGCTTTTCAAAACTTCTTTCCTTATTCAGAATAATACCTTTCTCATATATCTTATCTACAAAATTCAGTTCATTTCTAATATCCGCCTTTGTATAGTTGAAAGCTTCCTTTGTTAAATCCATCTTAATACAATTAGAGACTGAATATATATCATACCAAAAACTAAACTTGCTCTCCTGCATCATAAAATTTGTTCCATCTGCGGTTATATCCCCTGCGTATTTTTCAAAATCGCTCCAGGTCCAGTCATATGCGGGCATTTCCAGCTTAAACTCTTCAAGCATTTCAATATTGAGCTGATACACTGTATCGCTGTTATGTATCCCCACTGGTACTCCAAATAAAGCTCCGTTATACGAGCACAGTTTTTCAATACCTTCAAACATGTCATCGAATTTCTCAGAAACTACAGGATAGCTTCGTAAATCCTCATATACTCCTTTTTTGATGTAATAAGACGGTATATCAATATAAGATGTAAGTAGATATATGTCAAAGCTGCTGTCGCCTGACATCAGCATTGAATTTAATTTTGTTGTATACTCTTTTGTACTGATATTGACAAACTCGACCACTGTGTTGTTATTTTCTACACCAAATTCGTAAGCTAAACGCTCGAAGTATGATTCAGGCGCATCATTATGACATAAGACAGTAATGCTTTTTGATCTGCTTAGACCATTTAAATCCAATGAAACAATTCTTTTTTGCACTTTGTCGATATAGTACGACATATTATTTTTGAAAAATGCAGTATTGCTTTTGGGGATTTCAGAGGATGAGTATGTTTCAACTATTTTCTTTTCTTTAAGGGAAGCAACGTTTATAGTTCCTTGATCAATAAGATATAAGCGGTCTTTGCCGCTGTTATAATGATAATACCAGGAATTGTACAATTCAGGAATGTGGAGCTCATCGCTTTTTTCGCCATTGTTGATATTGTAAGTCAGCATATGCCCTCTGCAGCAATCATGCTTCAGAACAATAAGCAGCTTATTTTCTTCGTATTCGACAAAATTTTGAACAAGCCCTACATCAATTTTTTTAAAATTCCCATCCTTCAGATTGTATTCAGCTAGGTATTTTTTATCTCGTTCATTCTCGTCAATATAATACGTAATATAAAGCTTTTCATCCATATATAACATTTTTTCAATACTTACTGCTCCGATTGCTAAATTATATTTCTTAATCAAAGTGCCGTCAGTGTTATACTCTTCAAGTTGACTCCCATAACCATAAGCAAAAAATCCGCCGTCGTGCGATGTCAATATTTTGTAATGGCGTTGCTTATCATTCACTATTTGCTTTTTTTCATTTCCTTCACTGTCGAGTATGTAAATTCTATACTCATCCGTTAAATAAAAGTCCCCGTTTTCAGCAACGTCAATCTGGGCGCGTTCTATGTCATTTATAAAAGAAATGTCAATATAGTTACTTTCATTAGAAGATGTATGTGTATTATCGACATTTTCAACAGAGCCGCTGCATGAGGACAGAAAAAGCAGCAAAGCTAACATTAAAAGCGTATATTGTTTTTTACATGATTTCATAATAATTTACCCCTTTATAAAATATTGTTGCATAATTAATGATCTTGTGCCCAGATTATGGGCACAAGATCATTAAGACTATTAATTGCTATAATTCATAAGTTATAGCTCCGCATCTAATGCATTCATAGTATTTATATAGATCATTCCATCCAAAATTATGTCCTAATTTAGATTCATATAAATAGCCACAGGTTGTGCATTTTTTGTCTTCAGTACAGGTTGCATTTGGAATATTCGGGCTATGACCAAACGCTGGGATAGCTTCAAGATAAAGATATGAACAATAACCGCAATTATGCTCTAATACTCCATTGGTTGTGCATGAAGGTGCAGGATTGTAGTAAATATCAAGTGTATACCTGCCACAACCCGGGCACCAAGTAATATCGTCAGCAAGAGCAGTTAATGGTACGCTGAGAGTGAAAATAATGGCTGCGATAAAACAAATAAGACCTTTTCTCTTAGAAATAGTCATATAATTCCCTCACTTTCTAATTTTGATTTAATTTCAGCTAATTGCCATAGCATCGTAGTTATAATTCTGCAACGATTGCTGATTGCTAAAATGTTGAGTGTAGACATAGGGTGAATTCTCACAGGAATGTATGAGCCATTAATAACATTGTAAGAAGTAAAGGTAGATTTCATAAAGCATTCTATTGTGTTGAGTCATACATAACTGTATAATAGATGTGGCTCTTGAATATCCCTTTAATTCAAAGATTCGAAGGTCTAAGATTTGTTGCGGATATTATGAGAGCCTTCTTTGTTTATCCGGTGCTCTAATATGCAGCATGGCTTGTCCTCCTTTCTGTTAAGGGCATTAAAATTTCCTTCTGTTATATAAGACAGTTTAGATATGGGTTTTGTTACAGCATTTCGAAAAGAATATAAATTTATTTTTTATAACGAGGCTAAGATGTCCCCCTCTATAGGTGGCGAGTACCTATCTCACACAACAGGTGGTGGGTCAAAATCTTCCACCTCGTTGAAATGGCTGGTCGCAAACTTCGTTTGCTGCTCGCCCATGCAACCTAGGCTGGTCGCAAACTTCGTTTGCTGCTCGCCCATGCAACCTGGGTGTGTTGAAAATATAGCTTGCTACGCAAGAACATAAATTAGAGTACGTTATTTTGCTTCGCAAAAAACGGGTCTAAGCAATTTCTTCCGTTATTTTAATAACAACATAGTAAGTTCTTACTACAGTTATAATAAGAATATCAGCGAATAAGAAAATTTTAAATTTGCGAATTGCTTAGTCAAACAATAGTTATGTAAAATCATCTTGCCCTATAATAAAGCATAATATGTAATTTGTTATAGCTCAAAAATATTTTTCAACTTATCTGCCAATCTTTTTTTTGCTCTATAAAGTTTCACTTTTACAGTATTTATGTTTATATTCATATGTTCAGCAATCTGCTCATAGGTATAATCATCAAAAAACCGGAGATTTATTACTTGCTGCGAATCGCTATCCAGCTCATCAATACATTCCTTTATTTCCTTTCTTATCTCCGCATTTTCACATATTGCGTCCGGAACATCAAAATCTTGTAGTTCAATTAGATTTTTTAAATTACCATCTTCGTCATATATAGATTCATTTTTAGCCTTTAGCCTTTTTGTTTGACGGAGCATATCAATGCATACATTCTTAATTATAGTACAAATCCATGCCTTGAATTTACTTTTATTCTTCAATTCGTTCATATTAAGAAATGCCCTAATAAATGCCTCCTGTACCGCATCCTTGGCATACTCCTCGTTGGAAAGCATAAAAAGTGCTTTTTTGTAAGCCATAGTATAGTATTCTTCAAATAATACCTCTATGGAGTACTCGTAGAGTTCATTTATCTTGTCATTTGTGAAGTTAGAAATCATATTTTTGACCCCTCACTTAAGTAAGACATATAATATATACAAAATGTTACACCCGGTAATGCTTGAAAAAATACATAATTCACATTCTTTAATGCCTTTTCTCCGGTATTCAGCTTTATTTTAAATGCACATTTCCTTTTTCTGACTTAACCTTTTGCAGCACACATGTGTTTCTCAAATATAGAAATTATTAGCAGACCTTCACTGCTATACTATGGAAAATATATTATTTTGTCAAGAGGTTTTGCACAAACAGTCCTTTTTCATGTATAAAAAGAATTTTAACCCTTTTATACAAGAAAAAACACCTTTTAAGTGTTTTTAAATATCACTTTTTATTATATTTGATGAAAATTTTGATTAGATAAAAATGGTTGGTTTACTTGCAATGGTCTATCCAGATGCTAATGGAAGCTAATAACAGAACTATAAAATGAAGTATATATTTTCTCATGAATTACCTCCAAACTCATATTGCACATAAACCTGTTTTGAACGAACAACACTATTTATAAAAGCCCTATCACAGTCCCTGGAGATGCGTGGTAGGGTGACCATATATACACAGAAAATTCAATCGAATTGTTTTTTATCAAATGTGTATTTATAGATATTTCCATCAGCATAATAAACCGAATGCACTCCTTTTAAATCCATTTCACTACTTAAATCATCAAGAATTTTGTTGACTAGCTCTACATAAAATGACTCACTCATATAACCACCTGATACAACTAGATCAAATTCGATATCAAATAGATCTTTGAGCGAATATCCAGATTGGTAGCAGGCTGTTGCGTTTGAAACAAAAAACTCTGAATCAATTACTAATTTATTGTTTACATAATCATTTATATAATCGTTTAGGAGAT
>DAIPML010000004.1:0-42897 GCA_036768735.1 Clostridiales bacterium
CACTGAGCCTATGCAAAAAATCGTTCAAAGCCATTAACCGCTAAATATTCAGAAAATTAACCGCTTCGATTTTGCAGTTTCTTCGGTAGGATTATGCGTTCAGAATTATATTTTGCAGTTTTCCTTGATTTCAAGCATATTTTAAACCGCCATTCAGCCCGATGTCAATGCGCTGTTCTACAACTGTCAACGTGTCCGTGTTTTATTTTTTTCATTTTAATTTAACTTGTATGTATCCCGGATGTAAAACCATCGATCCGATGGCTCTGCAAAAAGAAAAGAATTAGATATAGGTTTAGATTTGTTCTATGATATAATCAGGCAATAAACCCTGACAAAATAACTCCCATTGCTGCTGATTAAGATTTGTTTCAATTTTTTATTGGTAACTCACCAATATAACCAGTTACAATATTTTGATACTGGTAATCCCTTGTACCTGTGTATAATTGCCCTATCTGCTTTTTTAACTGGTTTTGGTTAATCTTTAATCCATCAATCATAATCTCTCGCTCCTATCTCTTTTGGGTACAATTGCTGCATATGCTTGCCATGTATTTGTGAAGTTGTGAATTGGTATTGTGTCAACTGTGCAATCCCCGATATGTACCCCTGCTGTGTTAAAATAGTCCATTGGATTGACTTCCACAACTTTAAACTGTAAATCAAATCCTGCTTGTGTTGCTAATATATCAAGTTGTTGTTTTTCTTGTTCTGCAATTTGTAATGGCATAAATATAGATGGATTGATAAAAGATGTGTAGCACCATTGCTTAGGTTTATTATGTTTGTCTATCCAGATGCTGTTAGCTATCCTGTTGTTATTGTCTTTGATGTTATACATTTTTTTAGTCATAATAATGAACCTCCCTAAATATAATTTTTTGAACATAAATAATGTTCATCGTTATTATACATTAGGTTCGTACATATGTCATATGTAAACATATTAAATTAATATTAGACTAATTGTTATTTTGTATCTTTTAAATACTGTTTAATTTAATTTGTGAGTGTAAATGTCTAAGTTATTTGCCCTTGTACGCAAAAATTTGAAGAGTTTGGGGATAGGATGGGTAGAGTTTTATTATTCGATTTTAATTGAATTTAGGGTGGATTTTTGATTGGTTTTTAATTTAATTAATGAGTTGATTCAATGCTTATTTTTGTATATAATTGACATTAAGAAGGGTAACGATCTTTAAGACCGTTAGCGTATAAGTAGAGTGACGGTCTAAGCTTTTAACTTGCTAAACTAACTTTATTAAAACCTTTCCCAGTGTAACTAATTCAATTTTAAAAAAATCTTTTCTTGTTGACATTAACACAGTTTTTATTGTATACTTGAATTCGTCAGTCAAAGGGGAGTAGCTCAGCTGGTAGAGTACCGGTCTCCAAAACCGTGGGTCGCAGGTTCGATCCCTGTCTCCCCTGCCAGATATACCAAGCCTTTCAGGGTTTGGTATATTTTTATTTTCGGTCAATGGGAACAGTTTTGGGAACAGAACAAGAAAAACATATAAAAAGGACATTCTATAATAGAACACCCTTTCAAAATTAATAATAAAGTTATTCCACACGCACCCCAAAAATGGGGTAGGGGTATAAGCAATACTTACACCCCTACGGTAGTTATATTTCGATTACCTCTTTACCAGCAATAGTATCCAGAATGAATTTCATGCCATCATGGAAAGCCTTAATATAAGTAAGTTCACATACCCTTGTTTCAAGAAAAACAACCGAATCATCAATTTCCATTTCATCACCTTTTTCTATTGCTTTCCGCAGTTTAACCAACGCCGTTTTATATATCTCTGTTTGTTGATAAGGTTCGTAAACCTCTCTTTCAATGGTTTTCATATCAAGTTCAAACATAAAACATCCCTCCATTTTTTTTAAATTTCGTTAAAGACTAATCTTTTGATTGATAGTTGCTCCCATCCAAGGTAATTCCGGATGGTATTAGATGCTCTAATAATTGTTTTTAATGATTCGTAACTGGGGCAATCTGAATATTTCCGATATACGCCGCTTTTCCATTCGGACAGGAACATATCGGCTTCAACTTCGTAAAAGGGCTGAATTGCGTTAAGTAAGTGATCCATTGCAAACCTCCTTTCATATTCCTTGAAAAAAAGTTCCTGCAATGCTATAATGAAATAAGCAAAGCTGACCTTTTCAAGGTTGTTTTTGTGTGAGGAATCCGGGTACTGTTTGCCGACATTGCCGGATTCCTTTTACTTTTTTGTTTGAAGTTTCAACCATTTTTCAACTTCTTTCTTGCTGTACCTTATACTTTTTTTCTTCCCCATATAAGGCATTCCGGCTTTTCTCCATCTCCACGCTGTAGACGGGCTTATGCTAAGCCATTCACAAAGCTGCTTTTCAGTGATTATGTCACCGATAAAACCACCTCCCTTATGTATTAATACATTGCATTACATGTCTCATTATACATCGCAATACATAACATGTCAAGAACAATTTTCCAAAAAAAATATAAGTTTCCCCAATAATGCGTTTAAACCGACACCATCTCATATTTTCTGTCAATCTTCCGGTCGTATAGTAACCGATTATTGCTTAAATGCGCTGGCCTGTATAAGCTTATACTCTTTTATGATGTTTTTCTTAACGTCATTATAATTCTTTTCTACAACCTCCCGTATCAATTTCCCCCGGCTTTCATCATCAGCTTTCTGGTATCGGGATGAACCAATCAAGGCCAAAAGGTCACTATGATTCCGTTGTCCCATTTCACGCTGGAATTCAGTCATTAAGTCAGATGGTAATGATACAGTCTTTCCGTCAAGCTGGAAATTAAAAGCTATTTTAGGAAGTATGGAATTATCGCCTGTTGCTTTATGTACCCGCATGATCTCATTAGTTACCCTGTCACCAGATTGCGAATTCCAATAGCCGGGGCTGATAAACTGTTCTACCGCCCCGCCCTGTTGCTGTTCTTCTCCCCAAATATTCAAGTAAGGTTCAAGCGACTTTGACGCAAACGGAACCCGTGATTTTATACGGTTCCATTCTTGGCGCATCGGGTCGGGGTCATATGTGCTTCTGCGTACCGGGTCGATTGTTCTTGCCGCTTGCCCAAATATTGCCGGGATAGCCTGTTCAATGTAAGAAACAGGAATGCTTAAAATCTTCTTTGTTGGGCTTCCTCCGCTTCCAAATATGTCCTTGATGTTCCGTAGCATAGTCATGTTAAATATAGTGTCGCCGCCAGCGTAAAGCCCTTCTATGAGTGCGCTCGTTAAACTGTCTCCGTCCTCACGCTTCGACATAGTTTCCCCAACGGTAACGCCTATTGCCAATGGCACCGCAAACGGTTGCGCCCAATCGAATGTGTAACTCCCCTTCGGGGTGATGATTGAATTTGACTGTCGCCCCATTTCTTGGTATAAACCCTCTGCCTTTTCACTCCGGTCTCTTTCAACTCTCGCCCATCCAATCTTTGATAGCCACACGCCTAATGCCATTATCGCTGTCCCAGTCAAACCCTTCGATAAGTCCTCGATAGTCTTTACCGCTGTCTTTCCTGTCTTGGCGTCATACAGGGCTTTCAGAAGTCCACCGGGTGAATAGTCAATAGCCCGCATTGTGATATTTGCCGGGGTCTTGCTGAATGGAATAGCACCCTCAATTATCTTACCTACCACGGGCTTTTGCTTTAATCGGTTGATGATGGTTGCCATTTCGTTTGTCTCTTTGAATGTCGCTTCCAGTGCCCGTCTTTTGGCGTAGTCTTTAGCTTCTTGCGTAACTTCTGTCAAGCCACGAGCTTTCATGAATTGTCCTAATGAGTTTTTATACGCTGCCTGTACAAAGGGAATATCACCCAAATTCAAGCCTTGCATGGTAATGTCGTTCAGACCCTGCAATGCGTTGGATTTAAAGATCCGTTTGTCCTGCCCCAGTGCTTTCAGGTTGTTAATCTCGTATCGGCTTTGGTTGGTCAGCGTTTCTTTGTCGGCTTGCCATGCTTCATTGACTTTCTGAACAAGGTTGCTGTCGCTTTTCCATCCGAATGATTTTGTTCTCTGCTCTTTCGGTAAAAACACACCTTCGATTGTTGCGCCAACTATGTCAGAAGCCCTTTGCATTCCAGACATTAAAAGGTTGCCGCCGATGTTTCTTACATGAGTACGGGGATTGAACAACATTGCAATTCTACGCCATGCGTCAAACTTCTCCATATTAGTTGACGGTAGCTGCTGCGCTATTCTTTGTCCTATCTTTTTCCACGTTTCTTGGTATGCGACTTCGTCGCCCTTCGGAATGGCTTTAATTGTGTCCAGTTCTTCGGGTAACAAGTCAATCGGTGTCCACTTTTTACCGTACTGCTTTTCGCCCTGTTCGTTCAACTTTTTGAGCTGCTTGTCAATCGTCATGATAAAGGTTTCCGGGTCGGCATCTCTCAACAACCTTGCGGCCTGTGAAAACTGTCCTGCTATGGTTAACCTTTCGGCGGTGGCAGATAAAACATTTCTCGCTGAATTCATGTCGCCTTTTGCAGCATAATCACGGGCAAGCATTTTGGAGAGCACAACCATTTCAGGCTTAAACTCGCCTTTGCCCATGCTTGAATAAAGTTCCTGTGTGGCTTGCGGTAGTCCTTTATCGTATATCTTTTGTGTTCTTTCCATTGTGGTTTTGTTTGAAAGCTGTTCATATTCCAAAGGCTGTTCCGAAAAAGATTGTCTGAGTTCGTCAGGATTGTTTTGGTCGGTCCTGGTATTTGCTGAAAAACCTCGCTCCTGTTTTCCTAATGAACAAAAATGCTCAATATCGCAATCCCGCTTATAATATAGCAAGCCTTGTTTGTCTTTTATTCTTCTTCTGTCAACAAGGGTTTCAATTAACCCATTCTTATCAATCTTATAAACAGTGAGATATCCACCCATAGATTCATCTGAAAGTTTATTATAGGTACGTATTATAAGTTTCACTAATGCCTTTTCATAATAGCCTGAGCTTTCCTTATTTCTCCAGTAAACAGAACGGGAGTTATTAAAGTAATTTCGTAGACATAACACCGCTTCTCTGCTTTTATTTCCAATAGCTTCGTAAATTATACTATTAGGCATCAATGGGGTTAAATCAGGTTTATAATTGTTTGTACTTTCGTATGTGCATAACAAAGGTATACCATTCTTAAAGCCTGCTATAAAAAAGTAGCTACTTCTGGATTTCGCACCTTCCTTTATTAGCAAACTACTTATATCAGTATTCCCCATTCTTAATTCTTCCATAGTTTCGTAAACTAAGTTTCTTGCGCCGCAACCAAAAACAACATTTTTATTCACGACTTGAAGCTTATTTGATTCATCATCTGCGATATAATAATGCCCATCAATCTCGTAACATGCACGAGAATCACCTGCCATTAGCATAAAATTTTGGTATTCACTTATTATTGCAATTCCTAAACTCATTTTTCATCATCCTTTCAAATAATAATATAACGATTCATTTTTGCCGTTAAAATTGATTTACGGTATGAGAAACGCTGTTTTTCTCCAATAAACTTTTATTTAATCGTGCCTTTGCTAACCGCTCCCGCAAGACATTTTTTTGTTCTTCGGTTAAGGTACGTTTTCTTTTAGGCTTCGGGCTTTTGTTTTTACCCTGAATCCTTGCTTTTAAAATAGCTGCAGCTTTTTTAATATCCTTTTCGCTGAAAAACAGTATTATTTCTATATCTCCCATTTGAAATGCCCGGAAAATATCAGAATGCTCCTGCAATAATCTATTTGCCGTCCGGCTTCCCGGTATGTAAACAGCTAAAATATTATCGTTAAATCTGTAGATAACCGCTCCCTTACGTATCCGGCAGGGAACAAAGGTAAATTCTGCGGCTTGTCCGGTTCTTGTGTCGGTTTCACATAAAACCCGGAATTGTCCTCGATATTTCAACATTGGTTATCACCACCCCCGGTTAATACACTGCAAACCATCATTTCCGTTGAGAAATTGCCTTTTGTTTCGTAAATGTCCTTAATCTCTTGCGCCGTTCCGTGAAGCGACATCAAAACAACCTCACCGGGCATTATCTGGTAGCTGATGCCGTAATCTAACACGTCATTAATTTTTGGGGTTAGCTTGCGTATATCGGCGACGATGCAGGCAATAAGGTACATTGCTTCATGAATGCCGCAATTAACTTTAAACAGGCTGTCGACGATCTTCCGGCCAGCTTTGTAATCCTTAAGATGTTTTGTGTATTTGCATACCGCCCTTTTAACTTTCCTTTTATGTATGGGATTGCTTACAAATAATGTGTTCTTATCAAGCTTTCTTACCTCATGCAAAAAGTCAAAGATTTCTATATCTGTATTGAATTTATCATCCATGAAACGGTTAATAGCGCATACTGCTTTTGACGATGCGGAATTTTTGTAGATTAGCTTACACGTTTTTGAATCGTAATGCTTCTTGCTTATTTCAATTGTTTTTAAAATTATTAGCTGCCATATTTTAAAAATACCCTCAGAATCAAGTACATTGAGATTCTTTATATACTGATTAAACTGATTTGCGCTGTAAAGATTTCCCCCAGCACTTGCCGTCCAGCCAAAACTTGTTATAAGGTTTTTTCTCGCATCGTCTTGATATTCGCCAAATTTGCTTTTTTGGGTTTCAGTTGTTGTTGCCCGGCAATCAGTTGCAACGACTGTATATCCATTTCCATTTATCGCTAATGCTATAGACATATAGTCCTCCTTTTTAGAAACAAAGGGGTGAGATTGCTCACCCCCCTTTTTTGTTTACCTATTAAAATTTAATCGCTTCATTGCCCGTAATTGCGCATTGGTGGGCTTTTCCCGCAACTCATTAATGTACTGGTACGGGTCAATTTGTTGTGCAGGTGTCGGTTGGGCTATCGTTTGGGTTACTGGTTGGGCTATGGGCTGTTGTGCTGGCTGTTTCACCCGCTTAATTCTTTCTTCTTCTGGATTCGTGTGTTTGTACGGTATAATACTTGGCATAGTATCACTTCCTTTTTTTGTTTTTTACCGGTTTCATTCGGGTGACCGGAAACGTCGGGCATACTCTTTTAAACCCCATACCCAGGGTTTACATGCTTAACGAGAGCGCCGCCCTAATTCTTTAGGCCATATTTTTTTAGATTTCTCAATTCTTTTTAAGTTTTCTTGAACCCATTTGATGTCGCCCTTCATTTTTTCAAACTCTACGCTGCTTATGTAGGGTAGGAATTCCTCAACAGGTTCATCCGGCGTGTCAAGAATTGCTGCAAACATACGTGCAAGCTTTTTAATGGCGGGGTCTTTTTCGTTATAGGAATAAACCTGCTCGTAATAGTCACGTGCACTAATGCCCGGTTTCCGCTCCTTTGTTTCAAGATAATCCTCGTAGTCTATGTCTGGCAGCAGCCCTACAAAAAGCATTTCGGTGAGCTCTTCCAAGTCGAGCTTTCCACCGCGAGCAATCCGGTAACAGCTTTTCATTGGAATATTTGCGCCTGTGCTCTGAAAATATTGCCCCACTGCTTCACGTTCACGGTCAGTCAGCCCATTCAGGAAAACAATCTCACGCAATTCTTTCATTGCCGGGTGGCTTTCCTGAACATCCGGGGAAATTAAGTCCTCGTCATTAATGATCCTGCTTACTATGCTTCTCCAGTCAAGCCTTTTCTTTGTTTTTGCCATTTTTATCATTCCTTTCAATTTTAGTATTTTGGTAGTTGCCCGTTGGCAATGCGAATTTTGTTGAATAATTTTTCAAAATCAACATGCCCCCGGCGGGGTCTGTAACTCCATAAAACCCCACCATCGGGAATCTTTTGCCCCAGAACTTTTTTAACATCTTCAATTTCACTACAGACTACAGACATTTTTTGAACGTGATTGCGTCGTGCTTTTATTGCTTCAAGCAAGGTATCACGGGCAGCCTTTACGTTTTCAAATAGTTTGTTGTCCTCGATAAGCATTTGCTCCACAGTTGTTTCTTGTTGCGAAATAAATTCTTCCGCAAGGCTTTTCAGCTTTTTGTCATTACTCAGGTTTTCCCGGGTTTCTTTCTCGATGTCCAAGTGTTCCAACATGTCAATGTTCTTCTCAACCCGATGTACTTCGTCCGTGATTTTTTGAATCTTGCCATCCGGTGCATCATCAATAAGTGCTGTCGTGTACTCCCTTGTTAGGTCGAAAAGTCTTTTTTCAAGCCGTGGAAGCTTGTCCTTTACGGACATAAAGCGTTTTTTTGTTTTGTCAACCAGTTCCATCACCTTTTGAAATTCAATCATTTTTAAATCAATCCTTTCGTTTTTGTATTATGTAAACGTGCTATTTTTAAGACGTTACATTTTGGTTGTTTCAAGCAGAAGTCAGGGGAAAGAACCCCCTCCCCCCGGTTCTGCCTGTCCGTATTTTTCAAACTAAAGATAATTGGTAAAAGCAAAAACCATAATTGGTTTCAGTACGAACGCAAATTTGCGTTGGTTAATATGGTAAATGTTTACAGTGGGTGTCAGGAAATGTTGGCGGGGTATGTGTGGGATGTATATATATAAGGGTACCGGGGTAAAAAATAGGCATACCGGGTTGACCCTCCCTATGCCTTGAAGTTTAGCGGACTGCAACATTAAGGATTACCTTCACAGTCTCAGGGTCTAATGGTGGCTTTCCGGCTTCCTGTAATGCTCTGTTGATACTGTTAATCCGGCATTCGTCACAATCTGCATCAATATAGTTTTGAATGCTTTGCCGCATTAAACTGAGTATGTCCGTAACTTCAACATTGTGGCGAACCGAATAGGTCAAGCTGCAAACTGCTTCCGGGTCCGGTTTTCCTCCATGGCTGATAATTTCATAAGTTCCATTTCTGCAAAAGCCATCAATTACAATTCGTCCATTCATTTAATTTTCTCCTTTCAATTTTGGTCTTTTATTGCTAATTATTCCTTGTTACGCATTATGAAACCGTTGGTCTATCCCTTGTATCCCTTTATTTTCAAGGGCTTCATAACTCACAAGCAATAAATGGGAACAGTATTGGGAACATTGAATAATCATAAAGCCTCTTTCAATAGCTCTGGATGGTGTTCTTTTATTGCTTCAAGAACCTTTTTTGCAAAGTCCTCGTCAAGCTTTGTTTGCACCAGGGCCAATAACTTCTGTGTTTGTTCCAGCCGCTCTTGTAAGTCCGGTATCTTCATTTTTTTATAGCCTTTTTCCCGGTCAAGAGCTGCCTGAGCTTCTTCAGGGGTTAGTCCTTTTACGTTCAATTCTCCACGTTGTGCCATGTTTATCACCTCTCTATTCATCTTCAAATACTGCAATCATAAAGTTACCTGAATATTCCTTGTCAACAATGCCGCACCGCTGCAAAAGCATTTTCCGGTCTGAGTGGCACTTTGGATCTTTCAGGGAAAACTTAAGTGTAGCCTGTAAAATATCGCTTACATGGCTCTTTATCAGGTCAACACTTGCTTCATTCAGTATGTCAACAAATCCTGGTTCTTTCATTAATTTGTAATATGTGTCCCGGCTTATCCCTGCAGCCTGACACTTTGCAGTAACCGATTGTCCGTAATAGTCTGGATTTATAAGGACTTCGAGTAGTTTCTTGCCGCAATCCGTTAAAACGTATTTGTCTGTCTTTATCGGGAGAATACCACCATTTACCATCAATTCATCACCCATTACTTTCACCCCCTTTTTCTTCAATCACATCAGAAAGTCTATGAATTGCCCTTGCTATAGCGTACAGTCCATCAACAACATTAGCAGGTTCATAATTACTGTCTGCTTCGTTTGGGCTGATAAACACATTTTTCAAAGCTTCAGTTAGTCTGTTCATCTGTTCTCACCTTCTTTCTGCCAAAAATATCACTATCACACGGATACGGCTTCTGCAGGTACGCTTTCTTCCGTGCCTGTTTCCGCTTCTCGTTTTGCTGCCACGTTTTCACGTTGTTTTCAATAAAGCTCAAAATGTCTTTTTCCATAAAATCACTCCTTCTGGTTATCGCTCAAGATTACTAAATTTTGTATATTGCGGCATCCATAGAAGTTCTATCGTCCCAATCCCGGTATCCCGGCCTTTTGCAACTATAACCTCTGTGATATTTTTTTTCTTTGATTCCGGGTTGTAATAGTCATCACGGTAAAGAAACATTACGATGTCTGCCACTTCCTCTGATGCTCCTGTTTCCTTTAAATCGCTGAGCATAGGCCTTTTGTCCCTCCGGGCTTCACAAGCTCTATTGAGCTGTTGCAGAAGAATAACCGGGATATTCAAATCCTTTGCTAATCGTTTACAGTCCCGTACATTCATTTCATGTTCGATTCTGTCGTCTTTTTTTCGCTCTCGCCATAGCTCTGTTAAATGATCAACAACAATCAGCTCTACTTTTTCTTTTCTGGCTTTACTTCGTATCCCTGAAACCTTTGGAGCGGTCTTGTCGTCAATTACAAGACATGAATTTGCTATCACTGCCGCTTCTTTGGTTACGGTTTCCCAATCAATATCTGATAACTGACCCAGTTTAATCTTGTTGTTATCTATCCGGCATCTTGCAGATATAAGCCGGGTTACTATCTGTTCCTGTGTCTGTTCTGCGCTTGCAAAAAAGGTTTTGTGCTGATGGTCGATGGCTGCATAAGAAGCTATGTTGAGGGCAAAAGCCGTTTTTCCCATGGATGGCCTCGCCGCAATAATAGTTAATGAACCCGGTTGAAGTCCTTTAAGTAAGTAATCCAGATCCCAATATCCCGTTTTGATTCCTCCTGGACCCTTCCGCTGATGACACCTTTCTATATAGTCAAGCGTTTTGTCAACGATTTCAGGCATTGGAGTTATTGAATTGTCGTGAAGGTTAATCCCTAATGATTCCCTCTCTGCGTAATCAACAATATCAACAACATCTGTCTCAATATCGAAAGCTTTTGATTGAAGCTGCAACCCCAATTCATGAAGCTTACGCCTTTGCGAAAACTCACGGACTATTTTTATATAATGCGGCGCATTTTGCGTTGTTGGTACTGATGTCGCAAGCTCTGTCGTAAACTCTATAGGGTTTCCCTGTAATCGTTCAGATACGGTTACAGCATCCACCGTTTCATTTTTTTCGTATAATCTCCGAATAGCCCTGAATACGTCTTTATTCGCTGTTGAGAAGTCATCGATAGTAAGCTTGCCCATTACTTCATCAAGCGCAATCCGGTCAATCATACATGAACCTAAAACGCCTCGTTCTGCATCTATCGCAAACATATTAATTCCCCCATCCTGCCGGAGCTTTTACTATCGTACTGTAAGGCCGTAATATTTCATTGTTCCCATCATGTTGGGAATCCGTTGTCAAATAATCTTCGAATGGCCGTTCCCGTCCTAAAAAGTTAGCTGACGATTTCAGGTACTGTTTTTCTGTTCCTGACTTTACGGCCTTATAATTCCTGCAGGCCGTCATAAGTTGTTCAACCGAATAATGTTTTAATTGAGTTTTCCAGTTATTAAATGACCGCCGCTTGTCCTCGGGTCGTGGATACTCAGAGTAAAAAATCTCAAATTCAGGAGTATATATTTTAATACTTTTTTTAATACTTTCTTTAGACTGACCGCTAACTTGCTCCGTGTCTGCGTTTGCACTCTCCAAAAGTTCCGGCATTTCGGGAACTTTGTTCCGGCATTTCGGGAACTTTGTTTCCGTTTCGTCAATTATGTTCCCGTTTTGGGAACTTAGATTGATATGAAGCAAATTATCATACCGTTTTCTATCATATCCCGGCACTAATGAAACCGCCCATTGGTCAAAATCTTTTTGAAAGCTATATGTATTCGTCTCTCGATTCCATTCAATCACTTTTGCATTAACAAGCCATTCAAGTTCATTGTGTATTTTTGACCTTGCAATACCTACGGTCTGGAAATCCATCTGTTTTGGAATTATGGCTGTTTTTTTGCCACAACCCCAGGAGAGGCGGAGAATCAAATCGAGTATTGAGCGCTGCCGCTTCGTAAAGTCACGGGTCATAATTGCTTCTGTTATGCTATGTGCTAATCTGATGTGTGCATCTGATGGTTGTGGGTTTGCCATTCGATCACCTACTCCCTGCCTGTTGGTATGCTTTATAGGCCGCTAAGAATGAATTTTTAACTGTTGTTAACGTGCCGTTCCTATCTAATATTTTTTTTAGTTTTTTGTACCTTCTTCGTTTGCCAATCATCAGTAATCACCTTCAATCATTGACGGTTTCAGGTTAGTGTTTGAAATTTGTCTTTCGAAAGTATCCACATCAATAAGAACCTTGCCAGCTATTCGGATGTATCCTGGAATTTCACCCTGTTTCCCCTTTGTGTAAAGGAACCACTCACTAAAGAGTTTTTTCCCATCTACCGTATATCTTTGTACCATTTCAGGAATTGTCATTAGTGTTGCCATATTAAACACCTGCCTTTTTCTCATCCACAAGCTCAAAAATATCATCAAAACCAACACCAAGAGCAGTACAAATTTTTGAAGCTGTAGATGGGTTTGGTGCTGATAATCCGTTTTCAATATTTAGAATCGTTAACGGATTCAGTTTTGCTTTTACGGCCAGTTTCTTCGTGCTTAATCCATTTTTTATCCTAACTGTCTGCAACTTTTGTGTTTTAGGCTTAATAGTTAACATTTCCTTAACCTCCTTAATTCTCAGAGTTAACTTTACCTTAATTCTATTATATCAAACTTCGCTTAATTTTCAATATATTTTGTGTAAAGTTATACTTGACTTATTATTATTTTCAGTGTATTATTAATATAGAAAGTTAAAACGGGGAGTTGATTAAATGAAAGTATTTGGCAAAAAGTTAAAGGAATTAAGAAAAGCTCACAATATGACACAAGAAGATCTGTGTAATGCAATGGTATTTTTGGACAACAACGGTCGTGCCGTTACAAAGCAAACAATTTCATATTATGAAGCTGGAAAATATGAACCGAGTTTTGATGGGCTTGTTGGTGTTGCGGAGTATTTTAATGTTTCAACTGAGTATTTATTGGGGCTTAGTGACTATGCTAATCCTCAGCACGAAGAACTATCACAAAAGAAAATATTTAGCGATGATGCAATTAAAGATTTGCTTACTTTTCCTGATTACACGATAGAAACATTAGAATTACTTTTTCATACGCCGTGGTTCGTTTGGCTGATAAATGCTTTTAAATCATATTTTGACGGCATTCCAGAATCAGAAATATTAAATTTCTCAGGAAGCATGGCTAAGGGGACAAGAGTTCCGTGGGATTCTGATGAAAAAGTCGTTGAAAAACAAATGTCTCATGCCGCTATTAATTACGCAAGTGAGATGATTTTTAATTACCTTGATGGAATAAAAAAAGAAAGGGAAGGTGAATAACATGGCAGGTCATATTGAAAGGCGTGGCGAAAACAGTTTTAGACTTATCGTCAGCAATGGAACCGCAGCCGATGGAAACCGCATAGTACACAAAAAAACAATAAAGGTATCTCCGATAATAACAGAAGCTAAAAAAATCAAGGAAGCTGAAAAAGCAATGGCGGCATTTGTAACGGAAATCGAAAAAGGTGAATACAAAAAGCCAACAACACTCAGCTTTGATAATCTTTTTGAAAAGTGGATTGCTTCACACCAGGGGGACAAAAGGCTTGCTCCAAAAACAGAATCTCGGTACCGGGAAATGTATAACTTAAGAATTAAAGATTATTTCAACAAGTATAAGCTTGAAAAAATTGATGCCGATGCCTTAGATAATTTCTTTCTTGAGCTTCGGAAGTCAAAGCGTAAAGATGGGAAAAAAGGTTTCCTTTCAGAACAAAGCATAAAACACCATTACAGGCTTTTATCTGCTGTATTTTCATACGCATACCGGAAACAGCTTATAAAATCTAATCCGATGGTATTTACTGAACCTGTCGATGCTAAACAAAAACAGACAGAATGTTTTGATGAAACACAAGTCTCTATATTAGTTGATGCAGTTGAACAGGCTGAACTAAAATTCAAGGTAATTACACACCTTGCCATTGCTTCTGGAAGCCGTTTAGGTGAACTGGTCGGTTTGACATGGGATGATATTGACATCGAAAAAAGAACAATAAATATAACCCGGACAGCACAATATATTTCTGATTTTAGTAAAGCCGAATTTCTTGAAAAATATCCTTCTTACTTTGAGGATTTATTGAATCAAAACATAGTCCGTGTAATTGAAAGCAAGGAAAATACTATCAATCTTCTTGATAACCTGTTAGATAGAAAAGTTGTTATAAAAAGCCCGAAAACAGAAAAATCATCCAGAACCCTTATGTTACCTGATACTGTAATTCAACTTCTATCACAGTACAAACGTGAACAGAAGATAAAGCAGCTCAAGGCCGCAAATAAATGGAATAGGGGTTTCGGTTGGGTATTTACGGATGATTTTGGGGATGTAATGCACCCCTATACACCATCAAAATGGTTTCATAAATTTATCAAGAATTACAATAAGGGAATTATGGAAAATGAAGAAATTAAGAAAGAACAGAAAGAGGAAATGCTCTTAAAGCAAATATCCTTTCACGGGTTGCGACATACTTCGGCATCCTTGCTTATCTCAAAAGGACAGGACGTTGTTACGGTATCTAAACGGCTCGGACATAGCAACTCAGGAACAACATTAAAGATATACGCCCATGCTTTTGAAAAACTGGATCAGGAAGCCGCCGATAGTTTGAACAGTCTATTCACGAAAAAGGAATCCGGAACCACCAACATTAAAGCGAATTAAAGTTTATTAACTCATATAAGGGATCGCATATTGCGGTTCCTTATTTTGTTGGGAACATTGGGAACAGAAATGGGAACAGGATTTTCAAAAATGTTCCCATTATCTCATAAAATTTCATAAAACGAAACGTACAAAACACAGCATTTACAATGGTTTCAGTATTATTCCCAAAAGGACAAAAACGATTTCCCAGAACTCCAAAACCGTGGGTCGCGAGTTCGAATCTTGTCTCCCCTGCCAGTAAAAAAGCCTGTAACTGTAATGGTTACAGGCTTAAGTTTTATCATTTGACAATAAATATCCGTTTTTACGGTGCTATAACGTTATTAAACCACAAGCTTAACACAGTAATTTATACAGTTAGCTGATACACTATTTTACTAATAAAATATTTGATGAATAAATCAGCATAAAAGAACGGTACATTCTCCATATGAGTTATGATATAATTATCCTAATGGACAAGGAGGCTATTTATTGTGGAAGATAAAACCTTTGAATTAATGACCAGAATATATAATGAGTTTACAAGCTTCAAAAGCGATATGAATGAGTTCCGGAAGGAAACAAAGGAAGATTTACGAGGCTTAAAAAATGATGTAATAAGACTTGAAAATGAACACGGCAAAAAGCTGGATGCTCTATTTGATGGCTACAAACAACTTACAGAAGGACAAAAAGAAATCAAATCAAAGCTAAAAGTATTATCATCCAAGGTAGAAAAGCAAGATATGCAGATTACCTTTCTTAAAGGCAACAAAAAAGCTGCAAAGTAAAGTTATGTTGGAAACAGACCAAACAGCATCTCTTTCAAGGTAAGCAGCCATGACTCCAAGTTGAAGTTCTGGAGGGCGGTCGGAAGAAATGATACCGGTTAAATAGAATTTGGGTGACTGTCATAAAATGAAAAATAAGATGATTGACTGTTACAACTTAAAAACTGAGAAAGAATGAGCCATAAGGCTCTTTTTTGTTTCCCTGAAAAGTATGAAAAGGGCATTAGTTTTTATCACTTGCTTTTACAAACTTGCAATACTATATATCAATCCATATCGATTTGTAATATCAACCTGATATCAGTAAGCTCGGCTACCACCAGTTAGCATGTATACATAAAACGCCACATGCCATTTCTCATTAATAATTTTTTCGTCTACGCATACAAACGAATGCCGCTCATAAAAAGCGCGGAGCTTTTCGCGGTATTGGTTACAGTCCAGCCTTATCGATGAAGCATGTTGTTTTATTCCTTCATCCTTTGCAAAATTTATGAGTGCATCGGCAACGCCAGATTTCCTTGCGAGCTTTGTAATCGCAAGTTTATGTATAAATAGCGCCTCCCCCTTGGCAACATTCGGCCAAAAAAAAGGGTCATAGTCGAGTAAAACCATGCAACCAGCGGGTTCGCTATTTAGAAACACGATATAGAAATCTTCAATTTGATATGACTTTGCAAGCGCATCCCATTTAACGTCTTCCTCCCTCCACAACTGTTGATTAATATCATTCAGCCAGTTTACTGTGTCAAGTAGGATACTTTCGATAACGGGTATATCCATAGGTTTTGCCCGTTTTATTTCGATCTTTTTCATCATCGTCCTCCTTATATTGCAAATAAAGCTTTATAATGATTGCTCCCCAGAAAGTCGTGAAACGACTTTTCCTGCAGGTTTAGCTGCAACTTCCTGCAATCACAATGTAGTTATCATCCTTCGGAAGAATGTTGATGAAATATAAGAAGTCTTAAATTTCATCAGAAAGTCACTTTGTGACTTTCTTGGTGATAACTATATTATAGCGAATGGATCATTATCAGCATCATCATTCCAGATGTACTCAATATATTTGCATATATTCTGCGCCATTTTTACGCTGTGTATGTCCCTGATAAAGCCAAGCATCATATCCATACCTGCAGAAACCCCTGATGATGAATAGAATTTGCCATCATTTACCCAACGGGCTTTTTTAATCCATATTGCACTTGAACTCTTTTCTATCCACTCAAAAGCCATCTTATTTCCCGTCGCTCTTTTACCCTCGAGTAAGCCCGTCTTACCGAGCAGCGCCACTCCGGTACAGACGGTTAAGACATAAGGAGCTTGTTCAACCAATGTTTTTATAGCACTGATAAAAACTGTGTCTTCAATCAGCTTTCTCGTACCCATACCTCCGGGTATCAGTAAATAACCGTTTGGATTAATCTCGGACAACGGCTGTGTTTTAATATAAAAGCTCTGACTGCTCTCAACCATACCACCGTTTAGAGAAAAATACTCGAGCTTATAAAGGGAAGGCAATTTACTGATTATCTCTATTGGTCCCATTGCGTCTAATGTTTCAAAACCATCAAATAAGATAATATTAAAAGCGGTCATTGTTTATATCCCCTATCTTACCACGCTGAATTTTGGCGATGTGATGTACTAAAGTTTACCACAAAACACTCTTAAATACAATATTCTTGGCTATTTTCGAAATTTATATTTCAATCTCAATAGACTTTCGGTCTGGTGTCTTGCTAATGAAAAGATATTGAAAGCCAGTCTTTGCACTTGCAGTTGCGCTTATGACCTTATTAATGAAACAGCTACATAATAAGACGACAGACCCTAACCCATAATTCAGCGTGTGCCCGGATGAGACTCCTCCAAATAATCTGCTGTACAAACTATTATAAAAAATATTAAGCCAAAGCTAATTGCAGATGCTCATTTTTTTATATTCTCCGTCAAGAATACAGTAAAAAAACTGATTTACCCATTTGCCCTGCCAAGGTAATTCTTCTCTAAATATTCCTTCCCTGTTCATTCCCAATTTCTCTAAGACCCTATATGAAGCAATATTGTTTTCATTGCACATAGCTACAACTTTATGAGCATTCCAATCTTCAAAAGCATATTTCAATGCTATTTTTGCAGCTTCAACGCAATATCCCTGTCCTCTATAATCCGGGAAAATACAATAACCAATTTCCCAACTTTCACGTTCTTTTATATACCAGTGAATATGCAATAAACCAATAGATGTTCTTTCGGGGGCAGTAAGTTTGATTATGTATTGTTTATACCAGTTACCTTCAATTCTCTTAACGACTTCCTTACGAACTGCATCCTTATCTGCTGAGATATCGTCTTCATATTTCCAAAGAGAAGCGTCAGATTTTGCATCGACAATGAAGTCCACATCTTCCATTGTAGCTGGAGATAATACTATCCTTTGTTTCATATCTTTTGCACCGCCTTATATCAAATATTTTTTCTAAGTATTAAGCACCTTTCACGATCAGCGCAAGGATGCCCCGTCGAAAGTTCCGCATTTAATAGTATGTCGGATGCCGCAACCTTCAATCTGTCCAGCTTATGTAGTTGATAGTTCTGGAAACTTAAAATCCCCCAAATTACAATTCACATTTCTGACATACAATGGGTCTGTTTCATACTCTTGCATTGTATAATTAATATCAGACCAATATGGCGTGAAACCAAACTCAATCTTTTTAATGTTACGAAACGGTAAGTGCTTGAGCAGTTCTGAAAAGCTTACGTTTTTAAGGGAAAAAACACCAATAAGTTTTAAGGTTGATCCTTTATTCTCAGCAATAATCATAGTGTCTATTTCGGGAATTTCATAAATACAGTCTTTAAGATATCCCAAATATATATGGAACATGTTTACACTAAAGGTATTTAAACAATCAAGCTTTTGCGAAAAGTTTTTGCGTTTATATATGTATTCCCATACCTTTGCGTTATCATATTGAAGTTTTTTCGGTTCTATTTGATTATTAATTTCGCACTCGTAGATGGGTAACTTTTCATATGTACGAGTAAATCCAAACTTTGGGTAAAAATCTACCACACTCTCATTAGCCGACAAATACATCGGAATATTATTATATTTGCTTATAATATGATCCATTAGTGTTTTTGAATATCCCTTACCCCTGCACTCTTTTTTTGTTGCAACAGCTCCCAGCGACAATGCCAAATACTGCTTATGATTAAATATTAACTGTGTTTTAAAAACACAAATATTTGATACTATTTCATCTTGTTCAACAATTGCATAACTCTCATAGTTATCATCCCATAAATTTAAGTCATACCAAAATTGAAAATCTAAAAAAATATTCTTAAGTAAGTTATTTAACATACTTTGATACTTTTTATCATTCTTATTATTGAATACAATGTTTTCACTAATTTCATTCATTCTTAAATGTTGCCTCCAAAATATAACATGATTATCACATAGAAAGTCACGACATGAAATGACATGAATTTTTGATGAAATTTTAGATATCTTAAATTTCATCAACCTTCTAAAAGAGTAAATAACCATATTGCGATTGCGCCAGATGCCGCAAGCATCAACTTTCTGCAGACAAAAATACAGGGAAAAATCGCAGAACGACTTTCCTTGAAGCAATCATAACATATAGAAATATTATATCTTCTTAAGCTACATTTCAATCTAAAAGATGAGTATAATTATTTTTTCTTAATGATGTTTTGTGTTAATTATCATCTTGGTGGTCTTTGCTACACCTTCTTTCGGAAGACATCTAAGCTGTGGTGCGTAATACCAACCATATCCGACCTCTCGCAAATAGCGAAATGATAACGCATATAGAGCGCAAACATTTCATCGTCCATTTCATCAACGGTGGCTCGCATATAGTTCGTGAAGAGGTCTGTTGCAACGTAGTGAAGTCTCTCCACCGAGAAAAAGCTCATCAGTCGGTCAATATCTTCCTTACGGACAAGCTCAAATATCTCCACCGGAACAGAAAAAGTGTCGAAGGTCACTGGGTCAATCTTACCTTGCTTAAGATAGTCTGCGATGCTAAATACTTTTCGTTGAAATCCGCTCGAAATTAAGCAGCTATCACTGATACAGTATGCTGCAAATACAACACCGCCGCATTTCGTCACCCGAAGAGCTTCCGACATAGCTTGCCGTTTATCTTCCTCGGTATACAAGTGATATATGGGTCCCAAAAGCAAAGTTATATCAAAAGTGTTATCTGCAAACGCCGACAAGTCCAGAGCATTTCCTTGGGTGATGTTGACATGTTGCTCTGGCTTTAGGTTCTCCTTGAATATATCAATGTTATGCTGAATTAGCTCAACTGCTTCAACTGAATATCCCATATCCGCAATGACACGGCTGTATCTGCCTGTACCCGCACCAATTTCGATAACCTTTGCACCCGGTGTGAGATATTTCTCAATAAAACGCATAGTTGTCATAAACTCGACCTGACCGTGTTTTTCTTTTAGGCGATTGTTTTCATCGTAGTTGTTATAATATGCTTCGAGTGGCTCCGGTGCATCCTTAATGAGTATGTACTTCATATCCTCAAAGGTTCTCCCTAACTGGTTGGCATAAAACTCACTCTTTTTTACAAATCGGAAGCCATTCTTTTCAATGACACGACGAGACT
Organism: Clostridiales bacterium; assembly: GCA_036768735.1. Classification (GTDB taxonomy): domain Bacteria; phylum Bacillota; class Clostridia; order DSM-8532; family DSM-8532; genus JAAYGP01. Next base: position 20,223 of record DAIPML010000004.1, read on the forward strand.
GAGCGTTTTCTATAAAGTGACCACAGGTAAAGGCTTCGACACCAAGTGTATTGAAACCATGTTCAATTAACGCTTTCACAGCTTCCGGCATCAATCCTATTCCCCAATAGTCTTTAGCAAGGACATACCCTATTTCTTTGACTTTGAGGTGTTTGTATTTATCCTCCTCATCTGCCCAAGACTTATGAAACCCAATTGAGCCGATTACCTTTTGGTCAGCTTTATGGTAAACAGCGAACACTTCTTTCTCATCAATAAATTTTCGAAGAATTCGCTCTGAGGTTTCTATGTTTTCATGGTGAGGCCATCCGGCTTTTTCTCCGACTCCGGGGACAGAGGCATATTCGAAAAAATCCGCTAAATCGGATTCCATAAAAGCTCTAAGGATTAGACGCTCTGTTTCAATTTTGATGTTTGATACATCTATACTAATATCCATAATACAAACCCCTCCGGTAGACTAAATTTGGAAAACGCATCCGGGTTAATGTTTTAATAGCCTAAGGTATACTCGCATTTTGTTTATTTAATGTTTTTTTGGTATACTATTTACATAAAGAGGAAAAGCAAACTTTATATCGAGTAGTTACATAAATCCTTTATTTCAGCTTCTGTAATATTCGGAATATTATGATTGCTTCCCATAGAGTCGTGAAACAACTTTTTCCTGCAGGATTACCTGCAGGAAGTTGCAGCTTGCTGCAACCTGGAGCAATCACAATATGGTTTTCCAGCCTTCTTTCGAAGGCTGATGAAATTTAAGAAACCTTACATTTCATCAGAAAGTCACTTTGTGACTTTCTGGGTGATAATCATATTATTAGTTTACCATGCTCCGAAGCTTTTCTGCGCGCTTATACGCAAGCTTTAAAAACTCGCATGGCTGCAAATTTTCATAACCGTTATTTATTACTTCAATAGATATAGTACCAGCAAAACCGGAAATCTTTATTTTTTGCATTACATCCTTCCATGATATCGTACCATCGAACGGTAATTTATGCTCATCTTCCAACCCATTATTGTCATGCAAATGCATCGCAATTAATTTATCCCCGAATTCTGATAATAAGTCTTCATTTGGCGTTCTACAATTTTGATGACCACTATCATAACAAAATCTCACTTGCTCCGATTTTATATTATTTAAAATATATCGCAAATGCATCATATTACGCATATTTTCAAAAGCAAGATAAACACCACTGTCCTCCGCTTTACCGACAAGTCTTCGAAGCCGTTCAAGACCTATCGCGTTTATCGGTGGAGGATTTAAACCTTGATTTATATGCAGCACCATCGCAGGTACTTTGTATCGCTCACAATCTGCCAAACAGGACATCTGTATATTAAAATACTCGTCACCGTCTATATTATCCAGCCAAAAATTATTCGCCCCTGTAAATGGCGTATGTAAATTTTCAATTTGCAATCCATTTTTTCGAGCAAGCTCAGGATTTTGGTGCTTAGTTTCGTCTGGATTATCAGGGAAGCCTGCCCAACCAAGCATGACTCCATCAAATCCAGCCTCACGAATAAGCTTATACCTTTCATTCATTGGTATGTCATACCCAAAGTAATCGTGCACTGCGATACGCTTCATATAAAACCTCCTGTACTATTGTATTAATAATCTAAAGTTCAGAATATCTATTTGTTGTGACGTATTATATAAAATATACGCGGTTTAATACAATCATATTTCTTTAAGAAACTCCAATGCTTTCTTATGTAAAAATGGTTGAATAAGTGGATAAGTTAAATCTTCTGGTATATCGTAAAACAATTTAATTTTACTAATTTCAAAATGAAGTTGGCTTTCTATCGTTTCTACTTCCGAATAATATAATTGCCCGAACGATTCAACAGAGTTAACATTGTTATCTCTAACAACAGAATAGATGCATATTGGCGTTAGCTTAAACTTTGTTGCTCCTGTTTCCTCAAATAATTCTCTTGAAGCAGTATCATCAATACTTTCATTTTCTTCTCTATGTCCACCTGGGATTTCCCAAGTATTCCTATCCCTATGTCTTACATATATCCACTGTCCATTAAATTTTGTCATTATTACGGCAAATAATAATTTACTGTCCTCTTTAGTAGCTAATCCGTAAAAATTCACTTTGATCATTATGTCATACCTCACTTTAAATCACCTGACGGGACACGATGCTATATACTTTACTTTGAAACCCACTCGAAATTTAGTACTATCACTGCTACAGTATGCTGCAAATACAATGCTACCGAATTTCGCCTACCATAGAGCTTCCGACACAGCTTGCTGTTTATCTTATTTTTCGTTTATTTTCAGGTTGTTTAAACCATTCTGTTGATGCCACAGACTTACATCAGCGAGTGATAATTAATTAGTATTCTTTTATGTACAGTAAGGCGCAAGATTTCTCAATCCCGCGCCCTTTTTGTACCTATATCATATGTCTCATATAATTATTGCAGTCTGAGCTTGCTTACATCTTTTAAAGGTAATCCGGTCTTTTCAGATATTGTCCGATCATCAAGAATTTCCAATAGGCTTTTTGCTATTTGGATAGACTTCTCTAACTCTCCCTCTGCCTTTCCTTCTGCTTTTCCTTCTGCTTTTCCTTCTGCTTTTCCTTCTGCTCTTGCACCTGTAATTCTGGTTATTTCATCGTGAATTGCCATTTCTCTCGCTTCATAATATCTTCTTATTTCATCGAAGCTTCCCAAATTCTCTAGAATTTCTTCTGCTTTCGCTATAGCTGGTTCTGTTCTTTTCACCATTTCAAGCACCTCCTCAGGCGAATCTTCTATAAACACCATCCATCTATCCAAAGGTTTACTCAAATCCGGTTGCTTCTTTCTGAACTTCGGTAGTTCAAGAAATCGAATTTCCAGAACGTCTGTTAACTTGCATTCCTTGTTTGAGTCCTCCCACAAATGAAAGACTGTATTGAACTTATCAGTCTCGATATAGTTAAAATCAAGAATATTTATTGTTATTGTCTTTTTTAACTCGTTATATGGCTGTCCTGCTTTCAATTGCTCTGTAAATATTTTTGACCAATAAAATAGTGTTCTCTTATCCATATTGTATTGATTTACTAATTGCACTTCAATGTTGATATGTTCCCCACGAACTGTTCTTGCACGAATATCTAAAATCCCTAGCTTGTCTTCAATGCTATCTCTTTTCAATTCTGTACCATCAACGATTTCTATATCTTCCAGCATTTCTGAGTCGCACAATTCCAGTACAGCATTCAAGAAGCTGATCAATATATCCTTGTTTTTTGAATCTCCAAACAGTTTGCGAAAAATAAAATCATTTTTTACTTTTAACCTTTTCATTTGATCACTTCCTACTCTGTTATCATTATAGCATAAATGCCATAAACATACAATCACAATATATAAAATATACATTACATAGTTTTGCACTACGAAAAGGTCATTGGGTACTAATTCTTTGGCGAACCAGCTTGTGTAAAACTAACCTTTTTAGCTTTTGCGCAGGATTTCAAGTCCTTTTCGCTTTGTCTGAACCAATCCGAAAATTGTGGGCTGTGTTCGACTATCAGAGTATCCATCTCAGAACGCATTGAGAGATTGTTTTCAGATTTATATTTTCTCATGCTAAAAATCGCATTTTTTAGTTCTTCCCCAAACAGCAGAATGCTCTTGTCAATATCGCTAATAATTTGCCACTGCAGGAGGTGAATAGAAACCACTTTTTCATGCTTTCTGAAAAATTCACCGTAAATGTAATCAGTAATGTGAGGAACATAAATCGCATACATTTTCAAAATGCCAAGCAGAGAGTAATAAAGCGCATATTGGGCGGATCTTCTTTCCTCGTAACCGTGGATTTCGAGCTCGTATAGCCGGGATTTAACGATCTCGATATAATAATCGCAAAAATCCTTCCAAAACAAATCGTCAATCTCATGTCTTGCTTGACCGATTTCATATTCATTAAGTAATTCGCTTGCCTTATTAAATGTTTCATTGGTGCGCTCTATAATCCATCTGTCAATCGGTAGCAGGTGAGGTTTTCTCGACAGTTTGATGTCCTCCAAGTGAGAGATTGAGAATTTTGATGCATTCCACAGCTTTGTAATAAACCTTTTTGAAGTAGAAAGCTCCTCAACATCAAAAAAGGTATCCGTTCCAAGCCTTGCGTTTGCCGACCAATAACGAAGCGCATCCGCTGAATGAGTGGAAATTAGAGTCGCAGGATCAAGATCCGAGTTGCCTTTTGACTTACTTAACTTTTCACCTTTCTTTGCAAGAACAAACCCGCTTATCATCAAGTCCTTCCACGGTATATCACCTGTGCGATAAAGGCTTCTGACAATAGAATAGAACGTCCATGTTCGAATAATTTCATGGGCGTGAGTTCTCATGCTCATGGGAATGAGCTTTATACCGAGCCTCTCGTTGATTTGCGGAGTGATCGACGAGGTTGCCCATGTGTCAAACACAGCGCTCTCAGGAACAAATTCATTGCCTCCGCAGCTGCATATACCAATGTATTCCGTTTCGAGGGGATTAACCGGTAGTTGTTCTTTGCTGGCAAAGACTGGGCTACCGCAATCTTTGCAGTACCAAACGGGAAAAGGAACTCCGAAGTACCTCTGACGTGAGATGCACCAGTCCCATTTTAAATTTTCAACCCATGTGATATAACGGTTTTTCATCTGCGCCGGATACCAGTTGATTTTATCAGCAGCTCTAAGAAAGCGGTCTTTATCGGATAGAATGTCGATATACCATTGCCGTGAAGGGATAATCTCAATTTCTTTGCCACACCGTTCATGAGTGGCAACAGCGTGCGCTAGCTTCTCTGATTTTAAAAGCAGACCTTTTTCCCTAAGTATTTCTATGATCTCTTTTCTTGCAATATAAGTTTTCATCCCACCAATAAAGGGAACTTCCTCAGCAATTTTCCCGTTGGGCATGATCACTCTACGATACGGCAGATTGTGCTCGGCGAACCATTCTGCATCAGTACTGTCACCGAAGGTTGCGCACATAACAACGCCGGTTCCTTTTTCGATACTAACCTTCGCGTCTGCGAGGATTGGTATTTCGTAATCATAAAGAGGAACAGCAGCGATTCTGCCAATCAAGTTCATATATCGTTCGTCATTTGGGTTAACGAAAAGGCAAACACAGCCATAAAGAAGCTCCGGACGCGTTGTAGCTACTTCAACTATACTACCATCCACCGTGAAAGGAATATAGTTAAATGTGCTGTTAATATCTGTAGCATCAAGCTCTGCCTGAGCTATGGATGTCTGACATTCGATGCACCATAGAACGGGTGATTCTTTCGAATACGCCTTACCTGTTTTGGTAAGCTCCAAAAACAAAGCCTGCGATATTCTTCTGACATCATTGCTTATAGTCTCGTACTGCAGTGACCAATCAACCGAAAACCCAAGTGATGTAAAGAGTTTTTTAAATTCCGTTTCGTGTTTCTTAGTCGTCGCATTGCATTTTTTGATGAACTCACTGCGAAGCAGGTCTTTTGCAGTTATTCCTTCCTCCCGCTCAACAAGGCGTTCGGTTGGAAGCCCGTTATCATCAAAACCAAAGGGATAAAAAACATTATACCCTTGCATTCTGCGAAAACGCGCTATCATCTCCGCCTGCGTGTATGAAAACAAATGACCGATATGCAGGCTTCCGTTGACAGTTGGTGGCGGAGTATCAATGGAATAAATCTCGCCTTGGTTAGAATAATCAAATTTGTAGATCAGTTCTTCCTGCCACATCTGCTGCATTTGTCTTTCAATGTTCTTGAAATCATAATACTTCTCCATCATAGCACCTCCAAATATTAGTGATTGAACACAATAAAAACACCCTAAAGCAATTTGCTCTAGGGCGAACATTGTGTCCGTGGTACCACCTAAATTCGGAGATTGTTCTCCGCACTCAGCCGATGCGGGATATGATAGCATATATCCGATATCGTTTTCCTATGACGGCGGAAATCCCGTTGAAGTCTACTTGGAATGACAATTCCGTTCGGTTCACAGCTCAGAGGCTACTTCCAAGGGTTCTTCACCCCGAGTCAAATAACTCTGCTTTCCTCACGAAGGCTTACACCAGCCGCCTTCTCTCTTTGCTTTCGAAAAGTATGTACTCCTCCTCGTCAATGCCTTTATTGTATTCAATTTATGCTTAGTATAGTCTTAACGTGAAAATTAGTCAAGGCTTTCAATCCAATTCGTTCCATTCTATCTGTTACTGGTCAGAGACAACTGAGGAGACATAGGTGTGCAATATTTGGAAACATTAGCAGAATGCAGCTTAGAGGTGTATAGCCAGAGCGAGGAGAAGCAAGCCGACTGGAAAGGATTTTGCAAGCAAAATCCCGACTTGAGCAAAAATGCAACAAAGTAATATTTCAAAATGCGAACAACTCCATGAATACTCGCCATCCTCATAAATGAAATACATTCTCCTTATAGTGAGTCTATCCACACCCTACCGCTTGCATCACTTGGCATGCACCAGTCTCCGCGCGGTGAAAAGCCTATTGTTCCCACCTTAGGGCCATCAGGGACGCATGAACGCTTGAACTGCTGGGAAAAGAAGCGTTTATAAAATGACTTTAGCCATTTCAAAATTGTTTCTTCATCATATTCGTTTTTAAAAACCTTTTGGGCAAGGAATAATATTTTTTTTGGTTCAGCTCCGTACCTAACCATGTGGTATAAAAAGAAATCATGCAGCTCATAAGGTCCCACCACATCTTCTGTTTTCTGCAAAATCTCACCGTTTTCAGAATGCGGTAACAATTCCGGACTTATAGGAGTATCAACAATACTCTCTAATATAATTGCTGTTTCTTTATCAACGCTATTTAATGCTACCCATTTCACAAGGTGTCTAACCAGTGTCTTTGGAACTCCGCAATTAACGGAGTACATGGACATATGATCCCCGTTATATGTGCACCAGCCAAGAGCAAGCTCGGACAGATCTCCGGTTCCGATTACCAGACCACCTTCTTTGTTGGCTATGCTCATTAAAATTTGCGTTCTTTCTCTCGCTTGAACATTCTCATAGGTCACATCATGCAAATCGACATCATGGCCTATATCCTTAAAGTGCTGCAGGCAAGCTTCTTTAATGTTTATCTCGCGAATATCCACCTTTAAGGAATTCATAAGATCCATAGCATTTTGATAGGTTTGATTTGTCGTACCAAAGCCCGGCATTGTAACAGCTAAAATGTTCTTTCTGTCAAGCTTTAGTCTGTCAAAGGCATTCACCACGACCAGCAAAGCAAGTGTGGAGTCCAACCCTCCTGAAACACCAATAACCGCCTTTTTAATCCCGGTATGCGCATATCTTTTAGCAAGTCCCATTGTTTGTATTGAAAACACATCCCGGCATCGCTCATTGTATGTTTTAGGATCCAAGGGGATAAACGGATGCTTACTGGTTACCCGGTTCATTTCCCCCAACTCGACATTAACAGAGTCGAGTTGAATTTTTCTGCACAATGGTTTAAGATCATGTACTAACTGCAGCGAAGTATTTGCTCTGTCATAGAGAAGCTTTTGGATATCAAATTCAGTAACAATTAACTGAGATTCAGCTATAAAGCGCTCATTTTGTGCTAATACTTTTCCATATTCAGAAATTATAGCATGGCCTCCATAAACCATATCTGTTGTAGATTCTCCTACTCCTGCGGAAGAATAAACATATCCAGCAATATTCCTTGCGGATTGGCTTTTTAACATATCAATAAGAACTTCCTTCTTCCCTGCAAGTTCAGCACTTGCTGAAAGATTGCATAAGATAACAGCTCCATTTAAAGCATTCAAAGAAGATGGTGGAAGCGGCATATACATGTCCTCAGATATTTCAACTGAAAACTGCAAGTCGGGATCATCATTATCTTGAAAAATCAAATCCGTACCCACAGGAATATTTCCATCAAAAAGTTTTATAGAATCAACATTAAGATTGTTACCAGGCATAAACCATCTACTTTCAGCAGTTCCATCATAGTCCGGTATGTTACTTTTTGGGATAACTCCATGGATTTTGCCCTTTTGAATAACAACTGCACAGTTATACAGCCCTTGCTCCAGCAGAAGTGGTATACCTAAAACAAAAATGTTGCTCCATTTGCATGACTCATATAAAATCACATTCAAAGATTCGAGAGCCGATTTTAGCAACTGAGATTGCCTGAAAAGGTCTCCGCAGGTGTAACCTGTAATGCAAAGCTCCGGAAATACTGTAACATAAGCTTCCTGTCCTGCTGCTTCAGCCATAAGCTCCATTATTTTTTCAGCATTAAACTTGCAATCTGCAACCTTTAATTCAGGAACGGCTGCACTAACACGAACAAAACCAAAGTTTTTCATATGAATCACCAATCTTTCGCTTTAAATAGTACTAAACAAATACCGCTATCTCTATTATCCCCATTATTCGGTATGTTAGATGGTGCTATTTCTTTAACCAACATAAAAGAATAAGTATGAATGTCATGCACGTACCTTCTGTTCGACTTCTTTTTATTCTATTGCAAGGTATGTTAAATTTCAAAATATTCGCTGTTTCTTAATAATTAGCGTAAACTAAATTCAAAATCTGCAAGCTCGACTTTACGAGTGCTTCCGTGCAAATATGCAACAATCTTAACAATCTTATTCAAGATTATTATATCATGATTTCGAAGATATGCATGATATAATAGCGGAAATAATACACATCATAAATAATGTCCTCATTTCATATAATAAATGCAGGTTATTCGGTATATTGTACACAACTTTATTTTACTTATGCTATGACGAGCATATAAGGATTATGCTTGCATAATCCAGCAATTCCGGTGTGTACCACAAGTACGTACAACAAGTGCGTACCATAGGTGCGTACCGCAGGTGCGTACCGCAGGTGTGTACCCACTGGAACGCACCTAAACTGGAACGCACCTAAACTGGAACCGCACCCCATGAGCGACCCCAGATTTAACAGATGGGGTAGGTGTTTTCGCGAAGGCACAGCATTAGAAAAATGTTCAACTTATATATATTTGATAAACCACGATCATTAAGTTATTTTTGAAGCTATCGAAAGGTTGTCAGGTTTTTAAAGGGAGGAAAATAAATGCTAAATAATAAAGCTAGACATATGTTTCCCGGTGGCAATACTTATAAAGGTTTTTACAGTTATTATGATTATATATTACCTCAGGAAAAAGCCAATAAGATCATAATTTTAAAAGGCGGTCCGGGTGTTGGTAAATCAACGTTCATGAGGCATATTGCAGAAGATATGCTTTTAAAGGGTTTTAGCATAGAGTTTATGCATTGTTCAAGCGATCCTGACAGTCTTGACGGAATTGTAATACCGGAAAAAAGCATTGCTATGATGGATGGCACATCTCCCCACATAGTGGATCCGAAAAATCCAGGTGCAGTTGATGAAATTATTAATCTCGGTAATTTCTGGAATGAAGACGGCTTTTTAAAGGATAAAGATAAAATATTGCTCACTAATAAAGAAATTAAAAAAACGTTTGCAAGAGCATATAGATACATTCAGGCTGCTTTCAGCATATATGAGGACAATGTGGCAGTTTACAATTCCGCCATGGATCATGGAAAAGCAAATGCTTTAATAGCAAAAACAATAGGCTGTATTTTTGGGAACACTGATGTTTCAAATTCAGAAGGTAAAAAGAGACATTTGTTTGCATCTGCAATCACGCCAAAGGGTTTAGTAAACTATTTTCCATCACTATTCACCACAAAAAAGGTTTTCGTTATAAACGGAAAACCCGGAACAGGAACTGAAAGGCTTTTGGAGAGGGTCAGACTTGCTGCCACAGAGCGAGGATTCTATACGGAGTCATTTTACTGTGCTTTAAACCCTGACAAATTGGAGCATTTAATCATTCCCGACTTAGATACCTCATTGATCACAAGTAATAAATATCATAACGCCAATGGTTATAGTTATTACAATGAAAATAGTGATAGCAGTTGCATTAGTAATAGCAACAGCAATAGTAATAGTAACAGTAACAGTAACAGTAACAGTAACAGTAATTGTAATAGCAATAACAATAGTAATAACAATAATGGCAATAGCAACAGCATTAGTGAAAATAATAGCAGTGTTAATTATAATGGCAATGGTGCCAACAATGAAACAATTGATTTTAATGTGTATTTGAATAAATCAGTTTTGGATAAATACCTTGAAATCATAAATTTCAATAAAAATGAATTCGAAAAGCTTCTTGAAAAAGCAATACAGACAATTAACCAAGCAAAAAAGTATCATGATGTGCTGGAAAGCTATTACGTACCTAATATGAATTATGCTGAGGTTACAAAATGCCGTGATGCTACACTTGCCAGGGTATCTGGAACATAAAACGTTTTCAATGAGTGCTTATGCTAATTGGAGCACCAAACGCAGGTGTTCTATCACTTTCCCTCGTTTTCTCAGCTCTGATTTAAGAATGCACCCTGCAAAAATACGGTTTGTGTGTTGTGTGCAGAACACATTTTTTGCATGCAAAATACGCTTTGTACCGCAAGACCAAATGCACGGACGAGCAGATAGGTTCATAGGCGAGTAGCAGGCTCCCGCTTGCGACCAGCTAAGCTTTAGTTTCCAAACAGTCCCTTCATGCAAGTTTATAAATATTCCTACCCTTATTGCTATTTCCACTTTTTTCTTCTATTAAGTAGGGCATTTATATTTTCACTGCTTTCTGAGAGATCCTTTTTCTTTTTTGAGGATTTTTTGGATTCTGCAGTTTTCATATCACTTTTTATTGGAGATCCAATAATTACCTGCGAGCTCTCTTTAGCTATATTTGCATTTGTATATGTATGTGCATGTGCACTATTATTAGCTTTAGTATCAATACTGGCATTTGAAGCTTTGACTTTGGTATTTGTGTTTGTGTTTGTGTTTGTATTTGTATTAGCACTTACATTTCCTCTAAAATTTTTGCCAGTATTTGCGTTTTTATCTGTGTTTTTGCTTTCGTTTGCGTTTATGTTTGTGTTTCCATTAACTTTTGCATTTGATATTGTTTTTACCTTCTTAAATCTGCTTATGAGTTCAAAAACTGGTGTAACAAGCCTTTCATTAACAAGGGCAATTACGGGCTCATATGAAATCCTTAGTTTTCTGAGGGCTATATCGATAAGAAGCAGTATGATTGACAAAAGAATAAGTAGGTTGGTAAGCTCCCTTTTTCCTCCAATGTTTTGAACTTCACCCTTAAATACTTCGCCCGGTTCTGATATAATCCTTCCTGCGCCTGCTTGAGCAAGCTTTTGAAGAAAACTTAAGGCAGATTCATCAAGCATCCTGTATTCCTGCGAATAAGGCATGGCGACTCCTGTGCTGATGTTTTCCATCCCATCTTCTCCCGAAACCTCAAGATTAACAATATATGCGCCGGGATCGTCCTTCTCAATGCTTCCCTCAAACAAACCGGGTCTTACCGCATGAAGGCGTATTTCTTCACTTGTTCCGTCAGGAGCTAGCAGTATTCCGTTTACAGCTTCCTCATAAAGCATGCTTTCAAGTTCGGTTGATAATGAAATAATGCCTTTTCCGTCTTGTATGTGTGTTTCAACAGTGTAACCGACATTCAAGTTCTTTTGTATAAGCCAGCCGGTTAAATTACCCCAGAATTCCGGAGCATCCTGCCACATAGACCATTGTGATGTCCATACCCCGCGAATATCAGAAGTCCAAGCCGCTGTCCTGCCGAGTCCATATTGCCAGACTGCCAGAACCGGATCCTGAATATCGCTTTTGAATACTGTCCGGGCAGTTGCCTTGGCTCTGGTCGCAACATATCCGTCAAGCTGTGGGACGGCGTCAATTCCCTTCAAAATACCCATCGATGATACCAGCTCGGGATAAAAGCTGCGGTTTTGTATATATTTTTGCCCTGCAAGAAAAGCTTCCTTTGCAAATATGCTGGGTATGTCTGAGAATTCGTCTGTTTGATAATATCTCCCCTGCCCGCCGTAAGCCAACGCCTTTAATAGCAAGCTGTCTGCGCCTTCTCCAACTGCAACCGTTGACAGGGTTATCCCATCCTCATTTATTCCGTCAAGAACTCTTTCATATCCATACTTTTCTGCCTGTCCGTCAGTCAGTAAAATAATATGCTTTAATTTAGTATCCTTTGCCCGCAAATTTAGCCAAGCTTCTTCCAGCGGGTGAAGGATTTGTGTTCCACCACCGGGGCGAATCGAGCCAATTAATTCGACTGCTTTTTCTCTGTTCGTTAAGAGCTCTGTTTTTATAACCCATTGTATTGCATCGTCAAAAGCTATTACCCCAAGCTGATCTTTTTCCTCAAGAACCTCCGCCGCACGAATCGCAGCTTCCTTTGCCAGCTCCAGCTTTGTAACTCCGTATTGTCCCCCTGACATGCTTCCTGATTTATCAATTACCAGAACCAGGCCTAAATCCGGGTTTTCTTCCTTTGGTCTTATGTCCATACTAACCGGGAGAATTGTTTCTAATGGTGTGTTACGATAACCACCGGGGGCATAGCTATTTTCACCGCCCAATGTCAAGAGTCCTTTTCCTTGATTTTGAACTGCTTGCTCCAACAGGTTTAAAAAATTAATATCAAGCCATTCTGCAGAAATATCGGATAAAACAAATGCATCATAGGACATTATTCCCTGAAGTGTTGTTGGCACCTCATCAGGCTGCACACGATTTATCTGAACAAAACTTTCTATGTACCGGGCAAGGTTTTCCCCACCGTTTCCTTTTTCCACCAACAACACATTAGGGCGATCAGAAATTTGCGTAAAGGCCGAAAGCTGATTATTTTGAAACACAGTGTCGCTGTCGGCCGTGACTTCTGCTGTGTAGGTCACCATTCCACCCTGATCCACCATATCATTAAAAGTAAAAAGGTTTTCGCCTTTATAAAGATCAACCTGTTTTTCCGCAGTTAATGTTCTATTACCGTAAAGCCTGATTGTGGCTTTTGTGTTTACATTGCTTTTAACCTTTAAAACAACATCAAAACGTTCTTTTGCATTCACTTGCTTTGGTGCTGTGAATTCATCAAGTTGAACCTCAGGCTTTTCTTCTGATACAAAGGGCACTACATCCAGAGTATAACCGAGGCGAGCAAGAAGCCTTGCCGCCTCCAATGCGTTTCCTCCGGTTTCCTTACCGTCTGTTAACAGAACCAGCCTTTTTGAATAGTCGGAAGGTATTATGGAACGTGCCATAATCATGGCTTTTTCAATATTAGTACCATCTGATTTAGTCCGATCCTTGAGAGTTGAAAACACTATGTTGTCTTCAGGCATCTGAATAACTCTTGCATCGCTACCAAATGAAATTACACCGGTTATATCCTTTTCACCGGCTTTACCTGTTGCTTCCTTAATGAAGGCTTCCATTTCGCCGGTTTTATCCCTTACGCTATCGGACAAATCCGCTATAAAAATGGTGGTTGTCTTTTTAGGTTTTAACGAAACATTAGGTGCTGCAATAGCCAATACAAGGGTCAACAATAGCAACAAGCGGATAAAATGTATAGCCCGTTTCTTTATTGCAGAACCAGCCTTTAATGTTCTGCCTGTAATCAATATAAAGGCAGCCAGCACAGGAAAAAGTGCCAATGCCCATGGATTTTCAAAGGATATTCCTAATTGCATGGTACCACCATTTCATTTATCCAAACCGAGTAACCTGCACTTCTTGTATATTCTTGTATTTTCTGTATTTCTTAGTATTCTTAGTATTCACTGTATGCGCTGTTTTCCCTGTATGCGCTGTTTTCCCTGCATATCCTGAGTTTCCTTCCTGTACTCCTTGTACCCCTTGTATTCCCTGCATTCTCAAATAATCATATCAAGGTTTACTAACCAGCAAAGGAATGCACTCGGAAAGTTAAGCAGCTATTATGCAATAGCCCACCAGAATACTTCGCACTTCGCAAGAATTACATACGTCGAGTAACTTATCACCTATTATTGCATTTCCTATTGAATCATCTTCTTGAGCCTTGCACGAACTCTTTCTTCACCCATTATCTGTTGAATCTCCCATATGTCTGGGGAATTTGTCCGCCCCACCAAGGCAATCCTTATTGCAGTGCTAACATCTCCAACATGGCCTTTATAAAGCTCAGGATTCTTTTTATAATCCTTTGGTTTTGCTGCATAGCCGTTCGTTTCAGCGATTTTTCTTATTTTCTCAAACCATTGACTTTGATCATCATTCTGATCATAGGTCTCAAGATAGTCATTTATAAGCTTTTTAGCCTCATCACTGTCAATATTCACCGGATATTCGTCTACCACGCGGAAATACTCGTCAAAGAAATAACTTAAAAAATCGAATATCTGCTCACAATACATGAGATCCTTACGCGGTTTGTCGCCCTCTTTACCGATCGACAAAAGTTTTATCACAGATGTTCTGTTTATTTCGAGTTGTTTTGCAGCTTCGATTTTATAATTCTTCGCCCAGTTAAGCAAAAACTCGTAAATTTCCTCAGCAGGAATTTTCAGCAAAACATCCTTGCTTACATTATTGAGCTTATCAAGATCAAAAATCGCCCCCGAAGTGCTCATCTTATCCAGCGCAAAGTCAAATTCAGTATAAGAGCTGTCCGGATTAGCCATTCTCCATTCTTCATAATTCGAATTCAGGATAATCATTAAATATTCTCTGACTGCTTCAGGATGATACCCAAGCTCCATGTAAAAATTGAGACCGAGCTCCGGATCCTTCCGTTTGGATAGTTTTCTCTTATTACCGTTATCTATTTTCATCAATAGAGCAGTATGACAGTAAACAGGCAGATCCCATCCAATTGTTTTAAACATCTCAACGTGTACAGGTAGCGAGGAGAGCCATTCTTCACCTCTTACCACATGAGTAACCCGCATAAAATGGTCGTCGACAACATGAGCAAAGTGATAGGTTGGTATTCCATTAGATTTTAGCAGTACTATATCCTGAAAATTCTCATGTATTGTTAATGTACCTCTTATTCCGTCCTCTATTTCTAAAGTGTTTTGCTCATCACCCATGGATTTAAACCTGAGAACGAAGTTTTCATTATGACTTAGATGCTCCTTTATTTCTTCAAGAGGTAAATCTCTATATTTTGCCCATTTGCCATAATATCCTGTGGTAATTTTATCGCTTTCCTGAGTTTTTCTTAACTCATCAAGCTCTTCTTCTGTGCAAAAGCATGGGTATGCTCTGCCCTGTTCAACAAGATATTTAGCAACGCAATGGTATATTTCTTTTCTCATGCTTTGATAATATGGTCCGTAATCACCGGTTTCTCCGTTAATGTTCACTCCCTCATCAAAGGTTAAGCCATAGAACTCAAATGATGAAATAATGGCTTCAACAGCCCCTTCAACCTTACGCTTATCATCAGTGTCCTCAATACGGAGCATAAACACACCGCCGCTTTGATGAGCAAGACGTTCGTCTACAAAAGCACCGTAAAGATTCCCAACATGAATAAAGCCGGTGGGACTTGGAGCCATTCTTGTAACCCATGCTCCCTCTTTTAGATTTCTTTTCGGGAATTTTGCTTCGTAATATGGAATTGTTTCCTTCACATCCGGAAATAATAAATTAGCAAGCTCTTTGTAATCCATCTCTTCCATTCCTCCTTTATATATTCTTTATGATAAGTTTTAAGCCTTTGTATGTACTACAGGAACGCTTTTTTAATACAATTATGCATATTTATTCAGCAGAATAAGTTCTCCGCATTCTGAGCACCTTTCTTAGACCGGCAAAGAGGCATCCCTTTGCAATCTCCATTACATAAGTAAGTATACTTTCCTTTACAATTAAAGAAAGACGGTTCCTTTGTTTAATAATAAACAAAAAACCGCCTCATTTCTGGTAAGCGAGCAGTTTAAACGAACAACACATCACCAAACATATAAATGATTGCTCTGTGTTCGTCTAGCTCTCCTCTGGTAACCCATAGGGGAGTCGAACCCCTGATTTCACCGTGAGAGGGTGACGTCTTGACCACTTGACCAATGGGTCGCAACTTTTGCATTTATTATTATACATCCATAATCTACTTTTGTCTATACTATTTTTTGTTAATCCTTTTTCTCTTTTAATGCCATTTGTTCATGAGAATATTTCACTCAAGTTCTGTAATATGATACTGATGGCTATAGAAATCTCTTTTTGCCGCTAATCTACCTCTTGCCATTCCCTTTCCCTTTGGGCTTATGCGTAACTTCTTTTTTTACTTCTGTAAAACCACCATTCTATTAAGAGTACTATAATTGCTGCAATTAATAAAGGTATTTTCAAAGAATATCCTGTTTTTTTTATCGGTACATATGTACCCGTTTCATTCGCGTCAGCTGCAGAGTTCACCTGCCTGTTCTCTATAAGCCATTCGTCAGTAAGGTTTACGGCAAACGGTGTTGATACAGTACCGGATGCTTTCTTTTGCTCTAATCGGTAAATGCCGGGGTTATATGTTTCAATAAAAGGCTCGGGCGGAATAGGTGGAGCTATCATAAGCCTGCTGTTATCAGGCAGTATAATTTCTGCACTTTCGGTATCGGGATGAAGGCTAAATTCTGCTATATCCCCGACAAACATTCCCGATATCCGGTTGCCGCTTCCCGGAGCATATTCTGTAATTATATTTGACATTAGGACAGGAAACTCCGATTGCAGTGGCAGGTCTGTTTCATATAGGTTAAAACCAAATATCAGCATGCGTATATTATTAATATACCCGTCCATTATAACAGGATTTCCATTGTACTCCATTACAGTATCAGCCCAATCAGGCTTTTCCAAGATTCTGGTTCTTCCGACAGCAAAATTAATTTTCGAGATATATCTGAATATTTTATGCTCAGATTTTTTTATCTCGGGTGTATCCATCCAACCCCCAACTTCGAACAAGTTATTTTGAGGTGGTGCAAATAAAACTAAATTACCGTCTGTTGGCATATTTTCAGGCATTACGCCATCAAAAACATATAGCCCATAGCCTTTATATTCTGTCAACTCTTCAGGCAAGGTTCTTGTAAGCTCAACATTATTTATTAGTGAAAGAACCTTTTCAAGAAAAATGTTTCCTTTTGTTATCAATAGCACCTTTGCGGGTTTATCAGCATAAACGGTGTCATATGCCCGGTTGTCATGTTCAAGAATATCCTCAGTGTCAATTACACAGGACAACTTCTGTACTTCATCCGGAATATTTCTCCACCATATTGTTTTAGTTTGTTCTGCATTAACCGAGACAAGCTGAGAATCTAAAAAAGCATCATCACCATATAGGCTTATGGAAATCGTTGAATCCTTGTCCGACTGATTTCTGATTGTGCTCATTGCTGATATTTGCTCACCAACACTTGTGTGGGTAAAGCGAATAACTGCCAGATTATCATTCTGTCTTTTATAATTAGAAAACTGGATCTCCTCGCTTCCTATGTTAATAGGCTTATCACCAAACAAAACAACAACTGCTTGATTATCCTGCTTTTTTAACGATAGTATCAATTCTACGGCATTTTCAACATCCATATGGCTAAAGGTCGGCTCAACGGCTTGTATTGTGCTTTTTATTTCACTTTTTGAGTCCGATGCATACAAAAGCACGTCTGCGCTCTTTGATAAGCTTACGACTGTAACCCGACTGTTCTTTGAAAGCTCATCAACATATTTAATTGCATCGCTTTTTGCGGCTTCCAGCCTAGTTGGACGCATATCAGTTGATGACATACTCAAAGAAGAATCAATAACAAGTATAATTGATTCCTTAGCTACATCTCCCATTTTTATGGCAAGCCCGGATAATGCTAAGATAATAAATAATGCAGCAGCAATCTGAAGAAACATCAACAGATTTTTCCTAAGCTTTTGCCAAGGCGTTCTGGACTGCATATCCATAAGTACCTGGCGCCATAAAATAAGGCTTGGAACAGTATGCTTTGTTCGTTTTTGTTTCAATATATATAATAAAAGGATCAACGGGATTGCTATTAGGCTAATCAACCCCAAGGGAAACAAAAACATCAACCGGTAGCACATCCTTTCTTTTACAGCTTATGATTTCATTGATTTAACCCATACCACATACCATTAAATATTCAAAAGCAAATTGAAAAAGAGTATTAGTACTTTTTTCGCTACCACAATGATTTAAAATATGCTTCTGTATTCATGGATTATGGGGCACTCATAGAAGTATAATGAACCTTCGCCTCCGTTACGAAATCATTTGCTTGACCATTCTGTCCACAGGCATATCGGAAAGAAGCAGAGAGTAGTGGACACCCCATTTTTTACATTGCTCCTTAATTCCTGACAAAAACTGCTTAATGGATTTTTCATATGACTCTAATAATGCTCCTGAAACAGTGACTTCCATTATTTTGCCTGTTTCACTGTCAACAAGCTCCAATGCCCCGTCTATTTGCGGAGACATCTCCTGAGGTGAAAGTATATGGCAAAAGTATATCTCTTGACGTCGATATTTCAAGTATTTTAAGCCCTCTTCCATTCCGCTGTCAATTAAACCATCTGTTATAATAATGCTTATACCTCTGCCTGTTTTCCACTCCATACTCTTAATCGCATCGGAAAAGTCACTCAACCCATGATCCGGCAGCTCCTCTAACAGATTAACCACCTGCATAAAGGCTGCTTGAGTTCGGTAAGGTCCATAAGCATTCTTCACCTTATTATTCCATGGAACAATCATTACTCTGTCATAGGATATAAGGCTTAAGTATGAAATAGCCGCAGCCAAACGCCTTGCAGCAATATTCTTATCAGGTTCTCCAAAAGCCATTGATAGACTCGTATCCAGGAAAATCTGAACAGGCGCTTCCCGCTCCTCCATAAAAAGCTTAACATACAGCTTATCAAAACGACCGTACGCGTTCCAGTCAACCCTTCGAAAATCATCTCCCGGAACATACTCTCTGAAATCTGAAAACTCAACTGAGCTTCCCTTATTCCTGGATTTCCTGTTTCCTGCGGCTTGCCCGGAAACCGGTATATTAACCTGCAACGACAGTGATTGTATTTTTTTTAATGTCTCATTGTCCAGGATTTTCACTGGTAGACCTTCACTTCCTTAATCAGTTCATCAATTATTTTCTCCGGCGTTATTTCATCGGATATTGCATCGAAGTTTAGAAATATCCTGTGTCTGAGTGCCGGATAAGACACGCTTTTTATATCATCAAAGGATACATTGTATCTGCCGCTTAAAAGAGCTTTGATTCTTGATGTTCCAATGATGGCTTGTGCGCCACGCGGGCTGGAGCCATATCGTACATATTTCTTTGTTATCTCAGGAGAACCTGTATCCTCCGGGTGAGTAGCAAGAACAAGCCGGAGTGCATAATCCAAAACCGGTTCAGCTATAGGTATTTCTTTTGAAATCCTTTGGATACGCATAATTTCCTCGGAATTTGTAACAGCCGTGATTTTCTCCTCATCACCCGTTGTTGTCAGCTTTATTATACCCTTTAACTCGTCAAAATCAGGGAACGGAACATCCAGCTTAAACAGGAACCTGTCCATTTGCGCTTCAGGCAAGGGATAGGTTCCTTCCATTTCAATTGGGTTTTGGGTTGCCAAAACAAAAAAAGGCTCGGGAAGCTTATGGGTGGTATCCGCAACTGTAACAATGTGCTCCTGCATTGCTTGAAGCAAAGCACTCTGCGTCTTTGGCGTAGCCCTGTTAATTTCATCTGCAAGAACAATATTGCTAAACACCGGTCCCGGTTGGAAACGGAACATGCCGTCTTCACCTTCTTTACGGCTAACCAGGTTTGTTCCCGTAACGTCAGCAGGCATAAGATCCGGCGTAAACTGAATTCGTGAAAAGCTTAGCCCCATAACCTCACCCAGAACATTAACAAGCCTTGTTTTGCCAAGCCCCGGCATACCTTCAAGCAGTATGTTTCCACCTGACAGCATACACATTATCACCTGCCGTATAACGTCCTTCTGACCTATCATATGCTTCGAGACTTCAGCTTCTATTTTTGACACTGTATCTAAAACCCTTTGAAATTCTGCTTGTTCAGTTTGCACTGTAAACCCCTCCCATAAACTCTTTATCTTAATATTAACTGCAGATTTAAGCGATCTTACTCTATATGAATTAATGCATGTACTATTTGCTTTTCAACAATCATAGCAGGCATTAAAATAACGGAAGAAATTGCTTAGCAATTTCAACACACCATTTCAACGAGGCGGAAGATTTTGACTCGCCGCCTGTTGTGTAAAATAGGTACCCGCCACCTATAGAGGTGGGGGACATCTTAGCCTCGTTATATTGGAACTTGCCATCAAGCATCATTTAACAGGAATGATTTAAATTTACGCGAAAAGGCGGTGCCCATCTTAACCTCATTATAAAGAAATATTTAACGTAGTATAAGCATCACTTAACACCATCAAGAATCAAAAATCGCCTCTGGTTCCATCAACTATTCAAGTGAGCTGAAATAATCCCTTACAAGCATCTCCATACCTGCCGGTATTTCCTGCCTGTCCATTGATTGAACAGCTTCCTCCCTATATTCGCTTATAACCTCATTCCAGGGAAGCATTACTCCTTTTTGTACGGGTGCGCCATCAGCTTCGTTAAATGTGCTGCTTCCTGATTGCAGCTTCTGCCCTGATATAACCGATTCATTACCTTCGCCGCCTAAATGCTCCGGAACATAAATACTTTGGTATTCAGTCTCTTTTCTGTCACCGGGAGCACGTCCTCCTCCCGCCGGATCTCCTTCATTATAACCTGCATCTTCATTGGTTGAGCCTGAGCCTGCTCCAGCACCGCCACCCTGGCTTTGCCCTCCGGACTGGCCGGATTGACCATTCTGACCTTCGTTGCCTGGTTGATTGCCTTGACCTCCGGATTGATTGCTTTGGCCTCTGGATTGATTTCCCTGCCCTCCGGGTTGATTGCCTTGGCCTCCGGGTTGATTTCCCTGCCCTTGGCTTCCTTGCTGTGCACCGTTATTTCCACCGTTACCTTGAGCTACATTCCGGTCAACAGAAGAAACAGACAGCTTTGCTTGCTTTGCAGCCTTACCCAGTTCTCCTGCCGCTTGTATAAAATCTTGCTCTCCTATAGCGTTTTCATTTGCCTGTGCTATTAGCTCATTAAGGGCTTGGGTAACGTCACCAGCCTTCGAGCCTCCGCTTGCTGCAGAGTTTGCTGCGGACGAAGCAATTTTATCCAAAGCTTCAGCCATCATTGAATTATTACCCATGTTTTCAGCCGCCTGCTTTAATAGTTCGGATATTTCTTCCATGCTCTCCTGCTTTTCAAGCTCTTCCTTTAGCTGCTCCAGCGCTTCCTTTAAAGCTTCTTCATCTTCATTTTTTAGAGCGTTACTCATATCCTCGGTTAAAGACGAACCCGCTAAGGTATTTTCCAAAGTCTTCATATCCTTCAGGGGGTTTTGCCCCTTTAATTTTTCAAGTAAATTCTCCATTTGAGCTAATGCCTTTAAAGCATCCTCCTCCGACTTTGCCTTATTAAAATCTTCCCTTAACTTTTCCAATGCCTCTTTAAGCTTTTTAAGCTGCTCATCACTCATACCCGAATGCTTTTCTGTCTGTTTCTCCAGCTCTTCTTCAAGCATATCCTCTTGCTTTTCTATTTCGTTAATTAATGATTCACGCAGCTGTGTTTGGCGACTAACCTTGCCCGGAATTAAGGAAATCAAGAACGCTGAGGTAATGATTACAGTAGCTGCAATAACCAGCTCTTTTGGAATCTTAATTTTATATGCTTTTTTAAGGTTTATTCTTTTTAAAGCATTTTCGGTGTCCCGCCTTTGCAAAATAGATACAGGAGAGTTGTCGTCTTTTAAATACCATGCTGTAATGACTCTTTCCTTGAGTCCAAGGCTGTCTGCCGTTGTAATAACCCGCTTATGAGTCGGAACCAGAACAAGTACAGAAGCAACCGCCACGAGAGATGCTGAAACAAGAATCTGAAGAATTTTTATACGAACAAAGGGTATAACCACAAACAGAGATACAAATGCAAGGATTAACGCAGCTAACCCAGCTGCAAGCAACATATACAGCAGTAATCTCATGGTTTTTTCAAAATGAAGCTTTCTTCTTAAAGGCTTTAAAGCTCTGTTAATATTTTTAATGTTCATTTATAATCCTTTCATTATATAATCCTTCATAGTTAATTGCGAAACTCTTCAACCCTCGATTTTACTTGTTTAGCAGAAAGTGGTTCCGACCTTTCTCCTCTGCTCATAACTAAAATATTTACATAAATCTTACAAGTCTGTGGATAAGTTTTCAAAAAAGCAGTCTTTATTTTCTTAAATTACCCTGAAACCCGCATTTCTTCGTTAAGCAAAAAAAATATCCACATTTTAATCGAAATGTGTTTCGCAATTACCTATATAATCCTTCATTTATGTTCTTCACAGTCTTTGTTTTCTGTCTTTACTTCACCTTCCCGTCTCAGTTTTTAATTAGTGTTTTAAGACGCACGGTGTCGGCGTTCTGAGATGTAATATCAAACCAACATGGCAGTTTGCTGAGCAGGAAAGAGTTCAATAATATTATGATTGCTCCCCAGAAAGTCGTGAAACGACTTTTTCCTGCAGGTTTA
>DAIPML010000005.1:0-42766 GCA_036768735.1 Clostridiales bacterium
ATTGTACCCGCCACTGAAGCAGAAATCGGTTTATCCCCCGCCTATAGAGACAGGGGTCTTAGGGCATTTGATAAACACTGATATAGAAAGGGTAAATGTCCCAATGGGGAATAAATATAAGGATTATTTAGTACTAGGTTTAATTGGAGTTTTATATAATTTTGCTGTAATAAAAGCAACAATCTCCACCATGCATGTTCCTGTGAATGTGTGGCAAATGTTGCTTTTTGCGTTTTTAGCCTTTCTTTTTTATACTTTTATTAATACAAAAGTTGGGGGTATTGCTTTTCTGTCGGCTGTGGGATTACTCTTTGCTTATTCAATTTATTTATTGATCCAGGATGGATTGTATGGCGTTGTTGATCTATTCTCGCCGGTAACAAGATTAATTCAAGTCATGATGCAAATCGGTATGGGGTACTATAACGATAGTATAACAAATGGCAGTTTAATGATGGCTATTGGAGTTTATTCATTGATTATTTCCATGCCCATATATTATTTTCTTATTAGATATTTTAAATATTATCTACTGATGATACCCGGCATAGCGGTTTTCATGGTAGTATGGGGAACTATGCGGCATGTGGAAAAGCTATCTTTCTTTATTTTTTCTGTCATTGCTGTAGTTTTATATATTCGCCACAGGAATCTGGAGCAGAGAAAAACCTCTCAAAGCTCCTTTTACACATCAAAGGGAGGCGGAATAAGCGGTGGGGTTTTAGTTTATTTTGTACCTTTAGCTTTTGCAATTGTTATGCTGGCATCAATTTTGCCTGTAAGAGAAATGCCTATTGAATGGGAGTGGATGGATAAAAAAATATACAATGCATGGAGTGACATAAATTCGTGGTTTAAAGTTGATCGGTACGATGTATTTTCCCTGGCAAAAACAGGCTTCGGAACACCTACAAATCTGGGAGGACCGGTTAACCCGGATGATACCCTTGTAATGCTTGTGAAAGCACCGTCTCGTGTATATTTGCGCGGTGCAGTTTACGATACTTATACAGGTTCGGGGTGGGATATAAAAGAGCGTAGCGAGAATAACTATCAAAATGACAGATTCGCAGATCATCGTGAACTATTATATGGATGGAAAGCACTCATGATTAACGATCTTGAAGTAAAGACTAGTTTTTCATTACACGAGTCAGCTATGCCAAAAAACCCTGCTAAGCGAGATATTTATACTTTTCAAGACTCAGCTTTCCCCAAAAACTCTGTTGTACGAGATATTAATTTTTTGCAAGCTGAAGGAATGCCCGGTTTTTTAAAACAGCTATATCCGGATAATAAGCTTGAGATTGAATACAGGCAATTAAGGACTAAAATGCTTTTTACCCCGCTAAAGCTTTTGCTTCCAATAACAGGGCTTTCATCGGAGCATGTTCTTAATGAGAGTATCGATGGAATTTTCTATTCAAACAAGAGACTTAGAGAAGGAAGCAGATATAATATAGATTTTATTCAGCCGGCTTATGGTATGCCTGAACTGGAGGAATTTATGAGTAGCAGTTGGAATGGCGCTTATAGGAGTTTTCATAAAAGTGTTAATTACTTAATTGATAATTTAAAAAAACATGGTATTGATAATTATAATGAGATTGAGAATGAATTAAATGAGGTTCTTGATGTTTTTGCTTTATTAGAGAAGTGCCGGGATGAAATACATGAGATTTATTTACAGATACCGGATAGCATAACCGACAGAGTTTTGAGCCTTGCAGAAAGTATAACTAGATCTCAAAGCACCGATTATGGAAGGGTTAAGGCTATTGAAGCTTATTTAAGGAGAAACTTTAACTATACACTTTCTCCTGATATTCCACCAAGGGATCAGGATTTCATAGAATACTTTCTGTTTGACGGGAAAGAGGGTTATTGCTCATACTTTGCAAGCGCTATGTGCATCTTAACGCGAGCTATCGGTATTCCAGCCAGATATGTTGAGGGCTTTGTTCTGCCGGAAACAGCAGAAGAAAATGGTTACTTTTACGTGAAAAACAACAATGCTCATGCTTGGGTTGAGGTTTATCTTGAAGGCGTGGGATGGGTTACATTCGAACCCACACCACCGATGACGGGAGCTATGGATTATTATATATCCCTGTCGGAAACTTTACCGGGAAACAATCCTGACAATGAAACGACACCTGACGTTTTTGAGCCTGATGAGGAAATACCGGATGATGAAGACCAAAGTGATTGGGAAGCGCCTGCCAACGATCATGACACTTCTGATGTTCCTGTAATGCTTATTTTAACAATTGCTGTTATTGTTCTTTGGATTATAAATATGCTCTATATTGCTATAAAGAGGGTTGTTATAAAGCTTATGCCTCAAAAGAAAAGCATTGCTTTATTATATAATTACGCGGTTTCTCTATTGGAACAGGCAGGTTACAGCTTGAGCATCGGAGAGACGCCAATGGACTATGCAACCCGGGTAGATGAGTATTTTATGTTTGAAGGAATGCAAATGAAAGAAATGGTTGCAATCTATTACAGTGTGCGTTTTGGATCAAAAACAATAGATAAAAAGAGCTTTATCAGCCTTGTTTCCTTTATTAAAGAATTGAAAAAGAGAACAGGACGGGATATGCATTTTATTAAAAGAGCTGTATACAGAGGTTTATTGTTTAATGGATGATCATGAATCTGAATAAATATACTTTCACACTCCTTTAAAAACTCCCATAGTACCCATGTCTTATTTATAACATACCAGCTCAGCTGTTTGAAAATAAGAACATAGCTACTGTTCGCAATCTCCATTATTGCCACCTATATCCCCACAATTACCGATGAACAGTAAACGCACAAGCAGAGGGCTAAACCAAATTTTTTAATTTTATTGACAAGCGGTTATACATTAGCTTAGAATGGGAAAAGTGAAATGAGGGAGTGAAATAATGACCAACAATCGTAATGACATAAGAAACATTGCAATAATAGCCCATGTTGACCATGGGAAAACAACTCTTGTTGATGCCATGCTCAGGCAGAGCGGTATCTTTAGAGCGAATGAAAAAGTAGTGGAACGAGTGATGGATTCCAATGACCTTGAGCGAGAAAAAGGAATTACCATCATGTCTAAAAATACAGCGGTTTTATACAAAGACGTAAGGATAAATGTTGTTGACACACCTGGCCATGCTGACTTTGGTGGAGAAGTTGAACGTATTCTCAAAATGGTTGATGGTGTTCTTCTTTTGGTAGACGCTTTTGAAGGACCAATGCCTCAAACTCGATTTGTGCTTAGAAAAGCACTAAATCTTAACTTGAAGCCAATCGTTGTTATAAATAAGGTTGACCGAAAAGAAGCAAGAGCACAAGAGGTTATTAACGAAATAATTGATCTTTTCATCGAGTTGGGAGCAAATGATGATCAGCTGGATTTCCCTGTTGTATATGCATCCGGACGAGATGGGTATGCTTTTTTAGGCAATGAAAAAAGTGAAAACGGAAATAATGCTCATGATTTATCATTTCTTTTTGAAACGATTTTGAGCTATGTACCGGCACCTGCCGGAAATGTAAACGGAAGCCTTCAGCTCTTAATTTCAAGCCTTGATTATGATGATTATGTTGGAAGAATTGCTATAGGTAGGGTTGAAAGAGGTATAATAAGAAAAGGGCAGAGAGCGGTTGTCTGCAGGAAAGACGGTACAAATGAGCAGATTAAAATTGGTCCAGTCCATATTTTCAGCGGACTGAAGCGTATGGAAGTTGAGGAAGCAGGAGCAGGAGAAATTGTTTGTATCACTGGCTCAGAGGATATAACAATAGGAGAAACTATTTGTGATATTGATAATCCTGAACCACTACCTTTTATTGATTTAGATGAACCGACTATTTCAATGCAATTTGTTGTAAACAACAGCCCCTTTGCGGGAAGAGAGGGGACATACGTTACCTCAAGGCATCTTAGAAACAGGCTTTTTAAAGAAATTGAAACTAATCTCAGCTTAAGGGTTGAAGAGACTGATTCACCCGACAACTTTAAGGTTTCAGGCAGGGGAGAACTGCATCTTTCCATACTAATTGAAACAATGCGTCGCGAAGGATATGAGTTTCAGGTTTCAAAGCCTGAGGTCATTACAAAGGTTATAGACGGCCAATTATGCGAACCTATTGAGTATCTTACGGTGGATGTACCTGAAGAATATATGGGGAGTGTAATGGAAAAGCTTGGTTCAAGAAAAGGTGAGATTGCAAATATGCACGCACCGGATCAGGGGCTTGCCAGGCTGGAGTACAAAATACCTGCAAGAGGGCTTATTGGTTTTCGTTCTGAGTTTTTGACTGATACCCGGGGAAATGGTATAATGAATCATATTTTTAATGGTTATGAGCCTCTTAAGGGCGAGGTGAAAGGCAGATCCCGCGGTTCCCTAGTTGCCTGGGAAACGGGTGAAGCGGTCACATATGGGCTGTACAACGGTCAGGAAAGAGGTAATCTTTTCATAGAGCCCGGACAGCAGGTATACGAGGGAATGATTGTAGGTGAAAGCTCCAGGGTTGATGACCTTGTTATTAATGTATGCAAGAAAAAGCATGTCACCAACATGAGAGCATCAGGATCCGATGATGCTTTGAGGCTTGTTCCGCCAATAAACATGAGTTTAGAGGCATGCCTTGAGTTTATTGCTGATGATGAGCTTGTTGAAGTCACTCCAAAAAGCATCAGATTACGTAAGAAGATTTTAGACAACAACCTGCGAGCAAAAAATAGATCGACAAAAAATAAAACAGAAGATTAATTGAGAAATGTTCAACTTATATAGTAAGACCTTACTACCTTACAGATGCAAAACATCAAATAAAAACAAGAATTTTATGTTTTACAGCTGTAAGGTTCCGCTATTTGGTTGTGGGCGAAGCCTACTTTAGTTGTTCAGGAAGGTGAGTATATGGCAAAGCCGGGAAAGAAAAAGAAAAGATGGTTTTTAAGGTTCCTTATATTTGTGGTACTATGCATGGTAATGTTTTTTTCTGCTGCGTACGTGTCTTACGATTATTTGACGAAATACGGTGTAGATTATAAAAATACGGGAATAATTGAGATCCCAAAAGAACAGCAGATAGAAATTGAAATACCACAAGGCTACACAACATCGGATGTTGCAAACCTTTTACAAAAAGAAGGCTTTGTTGAATATCCTTGGCTGTTTAAATCCCTTTCAAAGCTGAATGGATATGATGGCAAATACAAAGCCGGGAAGCATATTATCAGCAAAGAGCTTAATTATGAAGGTCTTATGATTATTTTAACCAATAAACCTCTATCAAACCCGTCAATTGATGTAAGAATTCCTGAAGGCTTTACGGTTGTTGAGCTTTTGGATTATTTGTCCGAAAGAAATATTGTTGGCAGGGATAGGTTTGAGTCTCTATGCAAAACAGCGATAAAAAAATATGATTTTTTGAAAGATGTTCCGGATAGGAAATATCCTTTGGAGGGGTATTTGTATCCGGATACATACAAGATTGATCTTGAGTGGGGCGAAGAAGAAATTGTTGATAGATTATTAAGGGAATTTGAATCGATATTTAAGCAGGAATACTATGATCGTGCAGAAGAGCTGGGAATGGCTGTGGATGAGGTAATTACGCTTGCTTCAATTATTGAAATGGAAGCTATGTATGCTGAAGATTATAAAATGATATCAAGCGTTTTTCATAATCGTCTAAACAGCAGGGGCTTTCCAAAGCTGGAAACTGATGCAAGCATACAATACGCAAGAATTATGGCAGGCCTGGGAAGAGCAGAGATCGTTTTATATAAGGACTTGCAGATAGAAAGCCCATATAACACATATAAATACGAAGGACTCCCACCTGGCCCCATATGTTCACCTAGAGTTGATGCAATTGAAGCAGCTCTTTATCCTGAAGAAACAAACTATTATTTCTTCTTCTCACCGCCGGATGGTACTGTTATTTATAATGAGACTTTAACCGGTCATAATAGAGATCTTGCGAAGTACGGAATGAACTGATTGAGGTTGAATCTTGGAAAATGAAATAACATATCCAAATATACACAGCTTTTTATCTAAAACAATGAAAAGCAGCGATTCATTGCTAAGCGAGATGGAGGAATATGCTGAGAAGCGGTATATTCCTATCATTCAGCCTGAGTCTGCTCGTCTTTTAGAAACTCTAAGTATGATAATAAAGCCCCAGAGAATATTGGAAGTGGGCACAGCTATAGGATATTCCTCTATTATTCTTGCCAGGACATTGCGCCCAAATGGAATTGTTGATACCATTGAAATGGAAGAGGATATTGCAATAATAGCAGGGCAGTATATTAAAAAAGCAGGGCTTGAAAAGGTTATCCGCGTTCTTATTGGAGATGCTGCCGAAGTGCTGCAGTGCCTTGGCAGCATGTATGATCTTGTTTTTCTGGATGCAGCCAAGGGTAAATATCCTGAATTTTTACCCGATTGTCTGCGTCTTTTAAAACCCGGAGGATTATTAATAACGGATAATATTTTATATAAGGGCTTGGTTGCTAAAATGGGGTTTATAGAGCATAAGCACCGTACAATAGCTGTAAGGCTTAAAGAATACATTAATGAGCTTATGAGCAGGAAAGACCTTACAACCAGCATAATTCCTATAGGAGATGGGATTGCCTTAAGCTATAAACATTAAAAGGGAGTGTGCGTATGTCCATAGAGCTTCTTGCACCGGCGGGGAATCTGGAAAAATTGAAGATGGCTATTATTTACGGAGCAGACGCTGTTTACCTTGCAGGTGAACGTTTTGGGCTACGAGCCGGAGCCGGGAATTTTTCTTTTGAGGATATGAGAGAGGGCATAGAATTTGTCCACCTTAATCATAAGAAAGCATATATTACATTAAACACCATACCTCATAATGACGATTTAACAGGCATTGAGGATTATATTAAACAAATTACAGAGCTTGGTGCAGACGCAGTTATAGTTTCTGATCCCGGTATTTTCACAATCGTAAGGCAAATAAGCCCCGGATTGCCCATCCATGTCAGCACCCAAGCTAATGTAACCAATTATTTAAGCGCAAGGTTCTGGCAACAGCAGGGTGCAACAAGAATAATATCTGCGAGGGAGCTTTCTCTAAAGGAATTGTCTTATACTCACGGGCTGCTCCCGGATCTTGAGCTGGAGGCTTTTATACACGGGGCTATGTGTATTTCCTATTCGGGAAGATGCCTTTTAAGTAATTTTATGTGTGGCAGAGATGCAAACCGCGGAGACTGTGCTCACCCATGTCGTTGGAAATACCATTTAATGGAGGAGAGTCGCCCGGGCGAATATTTCCCAATTGTAGAGGACGGGTCAGGCACATTTATTTTTAATTCTAAAGATCTATGTATGATAGAGCATATACCGGAGCTTATTGGAGCAGGTGTTACAAGCTTAAAAATAGAAGGCAGGATGAAGAGCGCGTTTTATGTTTCAACAATTGTCAGAGCTTATCGCATGGCATTGGATTCATACCTTAACTCACCTGAACACTATGTATTTCAGGAAAGATGGCTTGAGGAAGTAAACAAGGTAAGTAACCGCAGCTTCACCACAGGCTTTTTCTTTGAAAAGCCCGATCATAAAAGCCAGAATTATGGCACAAGCAATTATATAAAGACCTGGGAATTTGTCGGGGTTGTTCAGTCATACAATGAGCAGGATAAAACAGCCGTTATTGAGCAGAGAAACAGAATCCTAAAGGGCGATTATATTGAAATAATGCAGCCAAATGGCAAAGATATTGCTTTTACTGCTGACGAAATGCGGGATATAGACGGTAATCTAATCGAGAGTGCACCTCACCCTCAAATGAAGCTGGCAATGAAAGTTCCGGAACCTGTTGAGGTTAATTCAATGTTAAGAAAGAAATTATTGGCTAAAAGCCTGATGTGATTGAGTTAATAAGTCCTATATGTGAGATATTTTCTAAAGGATTAACATACATTAAAAATGAGTTCTTGTACAAAAATCATATAATAAAATCAAATTTATATAGGAGGTTGGTATTATGGCATTTTTGGATAATTTGAAAAGGACGGCTAAAAATATCGCACAAAGAACAGGTGACATAGTTGAAATACAAAAGCTGAACATGGGGATTACCCAGGAAAAAGACAAGATTAGAAAAATATATACTGAAATAGGTGAGGAAGTGTATCAGCAATTCAAGGCAGGTAATGATTTGGGTTACACAGAAAAATGCAGTGAAATTACAGAGTACGAGGTAAAAATAGAGGAGCTTCAAGAAAAGCAAATGAAGCTTAAAAACTCTAAAAAATGCCCCGGTTGTAGTTCGGAAATAAGCGCCGATACAGCGTTTTGCCCAAAATGTGGAACGAACGTAAGCTGATGAAAAGGAACAATCCGCGTCCTCAATAGGTAGCCTGTTTTTCAGTCTACCTCATTGAATGCTGATTAAATGATAATAAAATGGAAGATAAAAAAGATCTAAGAAAAAAAGCGGTTGTACAAAGAAACTCTGTGTGCCCGGAAAGCATTTCCGCAAAAAGCGAAATAGTTGCAGACAAGCTTATTTCTCATCCCTGGTATATACAGAGCAACACAATATTTATTTATGTATCAAAGGGTAATGAGGTGGAAACCAGGCAGATAATCAAAAATGCTTTGGATGCGGGAAAGAATGTATGCGTGCCCCGCATAGTTCGTAAAGAAAGAATGGACGCAGTTCCGATAAAAAACCCGGCAGAGGATTTAGAGCCTGGCATTCTTGGTATATATGAGCCAAAAGCACACCTTAAGCCTGTTTTAGCAGAGGATATTGATCTTGTGATTGTCCCCGGGCTTGTTTTTGACAGGAATGGTTACCGCATTGGTTATGGAGGGGGATACTATGATATGTTTTTGGATAATATCCCACAAAGCTGCAAAACCATTGGCGTAGCTTTTGACTTTCAAATTACAGACAAGCTTCCCATAGATGAGTTTGATCGACAAGTTATGTTGATAATAACAGAGACTGAAATGATAGAAGCTTTATAGAGACTGAAGTGATGAGGGTTTAATAGATACTGAAATAATAGTTTTAATGACTATGGCTTTACATAGAAATTAATATGATATGAGTATAAGTGAGACGAAATGTCAGGAGTTTAATTTGGAAACAAAAATGCTCGCCAAACGCACTAATTATTTGGTATTGATTGTTGTTTTATTTTACATAGCATCACAGTTGATATTCCGTTTTGCTTTTGGATATGAACTGATTAAACAGAATTTTTACCTTTTTGTTGCGTTCAATCAATTATTTATTATATTGCTGCCGGTTCTGATTTTTGTAAGCAGGGAAAAGCGAAAACCTGTCGAGTTCTTTAAAATTAAAAGCATCTCTATTCCGGAAGCGATTTTAATTGTCTTAATGGCGTTTACATCCAGCTTTATTGCGTCTGCGTTAAATTCAATTGTCATTTTTTTTGTGGAGAAAATAGGACCTGTTGAAATAGACAACATACCGGCAGCAAAAAGCCCAAGAGAATTTTGGCTGCAGATTTTTGTTATAGCCTTGCTTCCTGCGATTTGTGAGGAGCTTTTATTCAGGGGGATAATTTACAATGCTTTTCAAGGCTTAGGCGTAAAAATGTCAATTGTAGTTTCGTCTATTTATTTTGCGTTGATTCATTTTGACATACATAATCTTTTGGGACCATTTTTTCTTGGCATTTTAATTGCATGGTACTGCTATCGTACCGGCTCTATTATTGCAGCTTCCCTGGCTCATTTTACAAACAACTTTCTATCTGTTTTACTTAACTACGTAAGCAATAATGCCTTAAACACCGGGGAGTTAACATCAGAGGCATTAACATCCCAGGTATTGTCAAGCCTGATTATATTTGCGGCATTTGCAGGTGGTTTTCTTTTTATTACCATTAAATCCTTTGAAGCACTAACAAAGAACAAGGTTGAAGCAAATAAAAATCCGGAGCGCACTATTTCACTGAAAATTTTAACACATTGGCCAATGTGGATTTTTTACGGACTCTATTTATTTTTTGCCATAAATCAAATTATTCCTTAAGCATGAGCTATTAACTCTGCAAATGTCGCTTTTGTTTTAATAGCCACCCGTTTTTCGCATAAATGTCTGCCCTGTTACTCGCTATAACAGTCTGCAAAATATTTAGTGAAAATTTATTTGTATGTTGTATAATATAAGAGATGTATTAATTTCATCAAATAATCATAATACTTTTTCGGCTTGACCTTAAAAGCTTTAAGCAGACACTAATTTCGAAGCTTTGTAAATCAAAAAATATTAATAGCTTGTATACTTGAAAACTATACAGTTGCATGCTTCATTGGCGTTTTATATAAAAACTGTGGGGGGTTGAAAATCAGTTTACCCCCTGATATGTGTTTTTTAACCCATAGGGCTAAAAATATGCTCTGAGGCGATCGTAGGGGTCTTGATAAAACAAGAGGGATGATATGGGAGCTTTTGTTCATTTACATGTACATACGGAATACAGCCTTTTAGATGGCGCAGTGAGAATTTCTTCCCTTGTCTCAAAGGTAAAGGAATTGGGAATGGATTCGGTTGCCATAACCGATCACGGTGCTATGTATGGGGTTGTTGATTTTTATAAGGAATGTGTAAAGCAGGGTGTAAAGCCTATTCTGGGATGTGAGGTTTATACTGCACCTCGCTCAAGGTTTGATAAGGATGCCAGGATTGATGCGGAGCAAGGGCATTTAATTTTGCTTGCAAAAAATAATCAAGGCTACAAAAATTTAATGAAGCTTGTATCAACAGGATTCATTGAGGGATTTTATTATAAGCCGAGAATCGATATGGAGCTATTGGAAAAATACCATGAAGGCTTAATCTGTTTGAGTGCATGCATAGGGGGCGATGTTCCACAGGCTTTGCTTAATGATGGATATAACAAAGCAAAAGAGCTTGCACTTAGATTCGATACCATTTTCGGCAGGGATAATTATTATCTGGAAATGCAGCAAAATGGTTTTGAGGAGCAAAAGATTGTAAACCAAGGGCTTTTAAAGATTTCAAAGGAAACTGGGATTCCCCTTGTTGCCACAAACGATGTTCATTATTTGAACAAAGAGGACGCCAGAGCACAAGAAATTCTCATGTGTATTCAGACTGCTAAAACTATCGAAGATGAAGATCGTATGCAGTTTTCCACCGACGAATTATATTTTAAGTCACCGGAGACCATTAACGAACAATTCCATTATTGTCCGGAAGCAATCGAGAACACTGTAAAAATTGCTGCTATGTGCAATACATCGATTGAGTTTGGGAAGCTTCATCTGCCTGAATTTGATGTTCCAGAGAATCGTGATGCTTTTGATTATTTAAAACAGTTATGTGAAATTGGTTTTAAAAAGCGATACAGTGAGGATGAAAAGCTGAGAGAACGGCTTAATTACGAGCTATCGGTAATACATCAGATGGGTTATGTTGATTATTTTCTTATTGTATGGGATTTTATACGATATGCAAAGGAAAACAAAATAATGGTAGGCCCTGGACGCGGGTCTGCCGCCGGTAGCATGGTGTCTTATTGTCTTGGGATTACAAATGTTGACCCAATAAAATATCAGCTGATTTTTGAACGTTTTTTAAATCCCGAAAGAATTAGTATGCCTGATATTGATATTGATTTTTGCTTTGAACGACGGGGAGAGGTTATCGATTATGTTGTTCAAAAGTATGGTAAGGATAGGGTTGCGCAAATTATAACGTTTGGAACAATGGCTGCCCGTGCTGCCATAAGGGATGTTGGCCGTGCTTTGGCTATTCCATATGCCGAGGTTGATAAAATTGCAAAAATGATACCAATGCAATTGGGGATGACTCTTGATAAAGCTTTGAAGCTTAGCCCTGATTTAAAACAGGCTTATGAAAACGATCACAGAATTCATGAGCTTATAAACACTGCTCTTCTTCTTGAAGGCATGCCCCGGCATGCTTCAACCCATGCAGCAGGTGTTGTTATCGCCAAAGAACCTGTTACTGAATATGTTCCTCTATATCAAACTGACGGCAATATATCCACTCAATTTCCAATGACAACCCTTGAAGAACTGGGGCTTTTAAAAATGGATTTTCTGGGTTTAAGAACCCTAACAGTCATAAGGGATACGGTACAAATGGTTGAAGATAACCATGGAGTAAAGCTTGATTTAGATTCCTTGGAGATGGATGACCCTGCGGTTTTCAATATGATTGGCGCCGGAGACACAGCAGGTGTATTTCAATTGGAAAGCCAAGGCATGACGCAGTTTATGACAGAATTAAAACCAACGTCAATTGAAGATATAATAGCTGGGATTTCTCTTTACCGCCCAGGACCCATGGATCAGATCCCAAAATATATCCGCAATAAAAATAAACCTAAAAGCATCAGCTATGCACATGAGCTGCTAAAGCCTATTTTAAATGTTACTTATGGCTGTATGGTTTATCAGGAGCAGGTTATGCAAATTGTGCGGGATTTGGGGGGATATTCCCTTGGCAGATCAGATCTCGTTCGCAGAGCCATGTCAAAAAAGAAAAAGGATGTAATGGAAGAGGAACGACAGAAATTTGTCTATGGCGAAACAGATTCGGAAGGAAAAGTAATAATTCCCGGTGCAATACGAAACGGTGTTGACGAAAAGACTGCCGACGGTTTATTTGATGAAATGATGGATTTTGCCAGCTATGCTTTTAATAAATCCCATGCGGCGGCTTATGCCGTAGTTGGTTACCAAACAGCATGGCTTAAGCATTATTATACTGTTGAATTTATGGCAGCTCTTTTAAATAGCTTTATGGGTACTCCGTCAAAAATATCCCAGTATGTTCTTGAATGCAAGAAAATGGGTATTCAGGTTCTTCCACCTGACTTAAATGAAAGCGGCGAAGGGTTTACTGTAACAGGTGGGAAAATCCGTTTTGGTATGGCAGCCATTAAGAATGTCGGTTCCGGTATTGTTAAGCAGATTATTATTGAAAGGCAGAAAAACAGTTCATACTCATCTCTTCCGAATTTATGTGAAAGGCTCGACGGCAGGGATTTGAATAAAAGATGTGTTGAAAGCCTTATTAAAAGCGGTGCCCTTGATTCTTTGGGAATTTATCGTTCCAGATTGATTAATTCCTATGAAAGCATAATGGACAATATTTCCCATGCAAGAAAAATAAAAATGGAAGGCCAGCTATCTTTCTTTGAAAAAGGCAGCTCATCCGATGATGGAATGCTTTCTATTAACTATCCTGAAATTGACGAATATGACTTTAGGCTTTTACTCGCGATGGAAAAGGATATGCTTGGCTTGTACATTTCAGGTCATCCGCTAAGTGAGTATGAAAATGATATTAAAAAATGGGTAACACTATATTCGATCGATTTGATGACTGATGAAGAAAAAGAAGATTTGACGATGGGCAGTCATTCAAAAGACGGAGCCTTTGTTCGGATAGCAGGTATTGTTACGGATATAAAAACTATTACGACCCGAAGTAATCAGCTTATGGCATTTGTAACAATTGAAGACTTAACCGGACAAATGGAAATAATAGTATTTCCTAACACTCTTGAAAAGTATGGGGATTTATTGAAGCCTGAATTTCCTGTATGGATTGAGGGCAAATTAAGTGTTAGGGAAGATGAAGCGCCTAAAGTAATCACAGAAATGATTAAACCGATAGTAAAGGGAGAGGGCTTTGAAGCATCAATTAAAAAGGCAGATAATTCTAATGAACCAAGACTCCGGGAACCAACAAGCCGCTACGAAAAAACAAAGCCTGTTTATTTAAACAATGCTTCGGAGCAAAAGGCGGGAAATAATGCAGGATATTGTCTCAAGGTCAGGATTCCTGATAAAACTCCCGAAAAAATCACTTTAGCGGTGATTTCGCTTTTAAAATACTTCGAAGGAACTACAACTCAGGTTTACTTATATTGCAGCGGTAAGATGCAAAAAAACTTCAGGGTACTTTACAATTCAGCCTTGCAGGAAGAATTAAAAAATTTGCTTGGAGAAATTAATGTAAAATATGAAAAGAAACCGGTAAGAATAAAGGGTTAGGGTTAGACATGTGTGTTGCGTTTTTTGTGAAAATAATATATAGTAAAGTCGGGGTTTCATATAAGTTTTAACCTTAAGCGCTAAGGAACAAACCTTAGCAGGGGGGAGCATAGAAATGTGGACTGTTGTTTATATGGCACAAAATAAAGAAATAGCCGAAAAATTGAAATCCATTCTAGAGGAAGAAGGAATATTGGTAAAGCTGAATCCTATCAGCCAAAAAGAGAAAAACGATAACTATTTTGAAGTCTCAGTTCCTGAAGAGGAAGTCGAGGAAGCACATAGTATAATTATCGAAAAGGGTTTTTAGTAATTGTTCGCTAATAGTATATTGGAATTATTAATTCAATATATAAAAACATGAATTGTTGCACTTGCTATAAAGCCCGTGTTTAGTACACGGGCTATTCCTTACATTATGGTTATCACTCAGAAAGTCACAAAGTGACTTTCTGATGAAATTTAAGATATCTTAAAATCCATAAGTCTTCTAAAGAAGGCTGGATAACCATATTGTGATTGCACAGGTTACAGCAAGCTACAACTTCCTGCAGACAAACCTGCAGGAAAAAGTCGTTTCACGACTTTCTGGGAAGCAAGCACATTATTAAAAAAAGTTGGTGACTAAGTGAGTAATATTAAAACAATAGGAGTATTAACAAGCGGTGGTGATGCACCGGGAATGAATGCAGCAATACGTTCGGTTGTAAGAACAGGGATTTTTTATGGCTATAATGTTATGGGCATTCGAAAGGGATATGAAGGACTTTTGTACGGCGATATAGACAAGATGACCCCAAGGTCCGTAGGTGATATTATACACAGGGGTGGAACATTTCTCCAAACAGCAAGGTCATCTGAGTTTAACACGGAGCCGGGAGTTGAAAAAGCAGTTGCCATCGCAAAGGTTTTTGGGATTGACGCTTTAATAGTCATTGGTGGTGATGGTTCATATCGTGGAGCTCTGGATTTAAGCAAAAAAGGGTTGCCTGTTATAGGTATCCCGGGCACTATTGACAATGACATTGCAAGCACTGAATACACTATAGGTTTTGATACTGCTATGAATACAGTACAGGACGCAATAGATAAAATTCGGGATACAGCCTATTCACATGAACGCTGCAGTGTTTTGGAGGTTATGGGCAGAAAAGCCGGTTATATCGCATTAAATGTTGCAATCTCAGGTGGTGCTGAAGCGGTTATTTTACCTGAAAAAGAGTTTAATATAGACAGGGACATTATAAAGCCAATAATTGATGGCAGAAATCGAGGCAAAAAGCATTACTTGGTTGTCATTGCCGAAGGAATCGGTGGTGCTATTGAGGTTGCAAAGTACATAGAAGAGAAAACAGATATTAAAACGAGAGCGACAATATTAGGGCATATCCAACGCGGCGGCAGCCCAACTGTTTATGACCGTGTTATGGCCAGCAGGATGGGTGCATTTGCTGTAAAACTGTTAAAATCCGGAAGCGCAAACCGAGTAGTATCTGTTCAGAATGGCTCGCTTACAGATATTGACATTAACGATGCGCTCAAGATGAAAAAAACAATTAATGAGGATTTATTTGAGTTAAGCAAAATTCTGACTCTCTAGGGGTGGAGGTAAAATGACTTCGGAAACAAAGCTTACAGTAAGATACCAGGAAACAGATCAAATGGGTATTGTTCATCACTCTGTATATCCAATATGGTTTGAATGCGGAAGAACGGATCTTATAAAGCATGCCGGTTTAACTTATAGCCACTTAGAAAACTTAGGTATTGGTCTTCCTTTGATAGGAATGGAATGCAAGTTTCTATATCCTGCCCATTATGAGGATGAAATACTGGTAAAAAGCGGAGTAATTAATCTGACGCCTGTCAGAATAACATTTTGTTATGAGATTTTCAAGAAAGGCTATACAAAAGCAATTGTCTCCGGTCAGACTGAGCATGTATGGGCAAATGACAAGCTGAAACCTGTTAATATGAAAAAATATAGACCTGATATATATAAGCTGATGGAGACGTATTTTGTTGAGGATGTGAACCATGAAGAAAAGTAAATGGCGGCATATACCAAATATATTAACAATACTGCGACTTTTAGCAGTACCGCTTATGGCAGTTTGGATGATTTCGGGAAAATGGACCGAAAGTCTTATTCTTTTTTTGCTTGCTGAGTTCACGGACATACTTGACGGATATATTGCAAGACGGTATAACTTTATTTCTAATTTTGGAAAGCTGGCTGATCCCCTTGCGGACAAGCTTATACAGCTTACAACTCTTTTTCTGCTTGCCCATGGCGGCAGATTGTCTTACTGGTTCTTTTACATATTATGCGGAAAAGAGCTGGCTATGATTATAGGGTCGATGTTCTTCCTTAAAAAGGAGATAGTAGTTTCCTCAAACTGGGTTGGAAAAGCAGCTGCTTTTGTCTTATTTGTAGGAATCGTATCAGCATTTATAAATAGCCCGTTTTCCGAAAGCTTGCTGTGGATTGGCATAATTATTTCACTGGCAGCTGCAGTTGTTTATCTTAAAGGGTATTTAAAACAGATTAAGAGTAAAGCAAATTAGCAAATCATTAATATGTTTATTTAAACTAAGATGAAGGTTAACCCGCCACCCAAGAATCCAGCCACAAATCAGTAAAAAAAACGAGTGAACTCGTTCAGCTAAAGCTGAACATCAAGCGTTTTTACGAAGTAAAATACGCATTGGACTTCGGTGGGGGACTCTACTTTCACCGAAGAAAGAACGAAGGTGCGTACCCACTGGAACGCACCACAAGCCTCGACCCGTTAACAAGGAACCCCCACTTATATCGTGTTTTTTAGCCCACAGGGCTAAAAATACACTTTGAAGTGGAGGTCTTGGAATTTTGATAAATAATCATAAGAACCTAAAAATAAGCGGATAAATCCGCTTATTTTTAGGGTTATGACGAATCTTAAATTATTATTGTCAATTACTATTTTCAGAAGCTAATGTTTTGTTCCAACTAGCATTTGTCGCCGCAGCCATACCCACAATCATAGAACAATAACAAGAAAATAAGGATGAAAAACAGTATTTCACTATTCTTGCCGAAAATGCCATCTGACATACGCATTCCCTCCTTTACATAAAGATTTAATATTCCAAGCTCTTAGCAACCATATTTGCGACCAGTGTTGCAGAATAAAAGCAGGAACAGAATGATGAAGAATAGTATTTCACTATTGTCTCCGAACAGCCCTCTAACATCTCCCATATTCTTAACCCCCTGAGTATTATTTCAATAACAGTGTATTCAGGTTGACGTAATGATGTTACAGTTGAAAAATAAAATTAGTTTTATAAATGTTGAAATTAGAAACTCAACATATATAAGCACGAATTGATACACGTGCTTTAAAGGGCTAATCTTGTTCTATTTTCAGTTAATTTTGCATACATTGAACCAAAGTTTTATTTTGGGGGACAGATTATGCGAGATAAATCAGGAGGTCATACAGGTGCTGCGAAGTCTGGTTATGGAATTGCTACAGCTTTGATTACTGCATTTGGTATCACTATTCCGGCTATGTTTATATTGGCTGCAGTTTTAACATTCACTGACTTTCCGGAAAAATATACAACCTATGCCGTATTGCTGGCAACATTGTCGGGGTTGTTTGCAGCTGGTTTTAAAGCAGGTTTATATAACGAGAAGGACGGCATTATAAAGGGAGGGTTGGCAGGGTTAGTTTATATGCTTATACTGTATCTTTTAAGCAGTATAGTATACAAAGATTTTATGCTGAGCCCTCACTCAATAATTATGATTGTTACAGGTATATTATCCGGAGTAATTGGCGCTATGCTTGGGTCTGGTAAAAGGACAAAGCCGGTATCGAGAACCGGTTTTAAAAACAAATTTTCAGATCCTTTGAAAAAGTATAGGAAATAAAACAATCCCATGGATTCAAACTGTATATCTCTGGGTGATAAGTTACTTTACACACCTTCTATATTTAAGAGATATAGCTGTACAATAACGGAAAATACGCTTCATTTGCAAGAGCTGTATAGTTCGGCATGCGATAACGGAAATCTAATAGTTTCATGACGAAAAAAGTGGCGAAGCCTTCTTTTTTATATTATAATATGGTTATCACCCAGAAAGTCACAAAGTGACTTTCTGATGAAATTTAAGGCATATTATATACAACGTCTTTGAAACTTGTACTATCATTGCAAAGAGTGCTGAATTATAGGTAGCATAAAAAAATTAAATTACATGAATTTATGACGTTTCATATAGATTGTATCAGCTTCGAAAGAAGACTGGAAAAGAAACACATGTTTTTTGATTATTACGTTTTTGAGGAGAGATACTAAAGATGAGAGGGTTAAAGACACTTTTGGTAATATTTTTTGCGGTGGCAGCATCGTTAGTTTTAATATTTTTCATAAACGAACATGATAATAAAAATAAAGAACCAAATATACCACAGGTAACCACCGAAAGCAAAACAACCATAACAAGCGAGCAGCACACAAAGCAAACCATTTCCGTGACACCCACTCAGCCTGCTTCGCCTACAACAAATAAGCAGACAAATAATACGGAGAATAATAATACAGAGGAAAATAAAGAGCCTGTTGACTATTCGATAATTCGTCCTGATGAATCGGGAGAAATACCGATAGTCATGTTTCATAATTTCATAGAAGACCTAAACAATACAAACGATAACTATTGGACAACATCCTATGATGAATTCGA
The DNA here is from genome assembly GCA_036768735.1 of Clostridiales bacterium. Classification (GTDB taxonomy): domain Bacteria; phylum Bacillota; class Clostridia; order DSM-8532; family DSM-8532; genus JAAYGP01. The sequence goes on from DAIPML010000005.1 coordinate 18,823, forward strand.
AAAGCTTTTAGAAACACTGTATAACAATAATTTCAGGCTTATAAGCATGCGGGATTTTATCGATCATAATATTTCGGTCCCGGCAGGAAAATTTCCAATGGTATTCACATTTGACGATGGAACCCCGGGGCAATATAACCTTATCGAAGTAGACGGCAAGCTGGAGGTTAATCCGAAATCTGCGGTAGGTTTAATGCTTAAATTCCATGAAAAACATCCTGAATTCGGTCTGAAAGGTGTTTTTTATCTTAACATGGATAAGGAGAACAAAACATTTGAGGGAGCCGGTTCACTAAAGGAAAGGCTGGATATTCTTTTAGGATATGGATTTGAAGTTGGAAATCATTCCTGGGGTCATGTAAAATTCGAAGAGTTGAAAGAAAAAGCGGAAATAAATGAAAGGCTTGGGAAAAATCAAAAATATCTTGAGGGGATTATCGATGGGTTAAAATTCTACTCATTGGCATTACCACATGGTATTAAAGCTCCGGAAGCTCTCACTGATGATATGATAAGTGGAAAGTATGAAGGAGTTCAGTATATTAATGAAACAATAATGGCTGTAGGCTTTTTGCCCAGCGTTCCATCAATACACACCGAATACAACCCAAGTTATGTACGGCGTATACGCTCTCAAGGCAAGGTAGAAGAGAAATATGACTTAACATATTGGCTGCCATTAATGACAAGGGACAGAATGTATATAAGTGACGGAAACCCTGATTTGGTAGTTGTCCCTGAAAACAAGGTGAATTATATTAACACAGATAAGCTAAACGGGAAAAAGCTTGTAACATACTGACTTTAAATAGCTCCGGTGATTGGTGCTACTATTCACAGGTAACCAAGGAGACATCATATTTGCTTTTAAAAGTTTTATGTTGTATAATTAGAATATCCAGTAATATATGAATTTTGGATATTCATTCAAGGAAATTTATCTATAATTCTATGCACCTTTTGTATTATTTTATAGCGTAGCAAAGCTGCAAATATTCATGCGTATGCGTTATAAGTGCATATAAAAATAAGCGCTTTAGTTAGCCCCTATGCGTTTATTGAAGCGGATGTGTGTAACAAATACACATAGCAAGTATTTTAGCGTTCATTGAATGTATATACAACATGAGGAAAGGAAAGGAGTGCCGGTTATGAATACCAACACAGAAAAGAAAAAAAGGCAGTTAACGGATGCTGATGTTAAGAGAAAAGCTGTAAAGCTTGTTGTTGCTCATTTAAAGAAAAAGGCAAGCGGAGAGTTTATGGGAATTGACTATGTCCTTGACTGGGTAGAAGATATGGATGAGCTGCTTGAGAAGGAAGAATTTGATATTCGTGAGTATCATAGGATGCGTAAACAATTTAATGATGTTATTGAAAGCACTCTGGATGAAACAATGAGAAGAAAGCTTAGGGATTCCTGGTACAGCATGGGAAAAGCCCTTGATAAAAAAGCTAGACCATATTAAAAACTCCGGAGGAAACCCACCGGAGTTTTTTTTAGTGTATAAGGATTAGTTTTTAGTTTGGCAGTGGTTTAACAGGTTCTTTCAAAAAAGAACCTGTTAAATATTTAATTTTCTTTTTACTTTTGTAATTGCGTTTTTAACATTAACCTTTGCAGGTCCTCCGGGTAGCTTTCGTTCATTCACACAGGTTTCCAGCGAAATAGCTTCATAAACATCCGATTCGAATTTTTCCGAAAAGCTTTTTAGTTCCTGTAATGTAAGCTCGTCTATATTTTTATTGTTTTTAATACAGTAAGCTACCATCTTTCCGATAATTTCATGAGAAACGCGGAAGGGTGTGCCTTTCTTTACAAGGTAATCGGCAATGTCGGTAGCGTTTGTAAACCCGCCTTTTGCTGCAGACAGCATTTTGTCCTCTCGCACTTTCATTGTTTTAACCATGTTTGTGAAAACAGGAAGGCACATTTTTACAGTATCAACAGAATCAAATATAGCTTCCTTGTCCTCCTGCATATCCTTGTTGTAGGCAAGGGGCAGAGCTTTCATAACAGTAAAAAGGGCAACGAGGTTACCATAAACCCGGCCGCTTTTCCCTCGCACAAGCTCAGCTATATCCGGATTTTTTTTCTGGGGCATTATACTGCTTCCTGTGCTAAAAGCATCATCAAGCTCGATGAATGAAAACTCATGTGAACACCATAGAATTATTTCTTCACTAAAACGGCTTAAATGCATCATTAAAATGGAAAGACAAGAAGCAAGCTCAATGGCAAAGTCTCTGTCGCTAACTCCATCAATACTGTTTTCGGTAATAGCACTAAAACCTAATTCTCCTGCAACCATAGCCCTGTCCAGAGGGTAAGTAGTCCCTGCCAAGGCTCCCGAGCCCAGAGGCATTACATCAAGACGCTTGTAGCAATCAGCTAAGCGGTCAATATCCCTTAAGAGCATTTCAACGTATGCCATAAGGTGGTGGGCAAGGGAAATGGGCTGCGCACGCTGCAAATGCGTATAGCCGGGCATTATGGTGTTAAGGTTACTTTCAGCCATAGAAACCAGCACCTCAATTAGCTTCTTGATCATGGTATTAATCGCTTTTATCTCGTCTTTTAGATACATGCGGATATCAAGAGCAACCTGATCATTTCGGCTTCTACCGGTGTGAAGGCGTTTAGCAACATCTCCGATACGCTCTGTCAGAATTTTTTCTATATTCATATGGATGTCTTCAGCATCAATTTCAAAATCCACAACGCCTTTTTCAATATCTAACATAATTTCTTTCAGGGTTTTGTAGATTAAAGCTGAATCCTCAGCGGAAATAATGCCGCATTTCCCCAGCATCTTAACATGCGCCATGCTGCCTTTTATATCTTGTTTATACATTCGGCTATCAAAACGTATTGATGAGTTAAAATCATCAACCATTGCATCTGTGGATTTTGAAAACCGGCCACCCCATAGCTTCATTTAAGTCCCTCCAACCCATACAGGTGTTCTAATCTTTCATAGCTTTCGTTCATAATTGCCTGAACCTTTAATGGAAGGCCAAACAGGTTAATGAAGACTTCGACATTCATCTCATACTGCTGTTTAATCCTACTTTGTTTTTTGGTTCATGATTGCCTAAACCTTTAATAGAAACCAAACAGGTTAATGAGGTCTTCGACATTCATCTCATACTGCTGTTTAATCCTTCTTAGTTTTTTGGTTCATGATTGCCTGAACCTTTAATGGAAGACCAAACAGGTTAATAAAGCCTTCGGCATCCTTCTGGTTATAAACATCATCTTTTCCAAAGGTGCATAGTTCTTCGCTGAATAGTGAGTATGGAGATTCACTTCCTGCAGGAGTTACGTTGCCTTTATACAGCTTCAGCTTAACCTTTCCTGTAACATTCTTCTGAGTTACATCAACAAAGGCTGAAAGAGCTTCGCGCAAAGGAGTGAACCATTGTCCATAATATACAAGCTCGGCAAAACGTTGAGACAATATATCCTTGTAATGCAGGGTGTCTCTGTCAATACAAAGAAGCTCCAGCTCACGATGTGCTGCATATAAAATGGTGCCTCCCGGTGTTTCATATACACCTCGGGATTTCATTCCAACGAGACGGTTCTCCACAATGTCAATTATACCGATTCCATTTTCACCACCCACACGGTTTAATTCCGTCATAAGCTCCACAGGCTTCATCGACTTGCCGTTCAATTTTACAGGAACACCCTTTAAAAATTCGATCTCAATATATGTTGCTTTATCCGGCGCTTTTTCGGGAGTAACTGAAAGCTTAAGAAGCCTGTCATATACGGGCTCGTTTGATGGATCCTCAAGCTCGGAGCCTTCGTGGCTCAAATGCCATAAATTTAAATCCCGGCTATAATTGTCTTTTTTAGTAACAGGTATCGGTATATTTCTTTCTGTAGCATAATCAATTGCATCCTCTCTTGAACGAATATCCCAAATTCTCCAAGGCGCAATAATTTTCAGTTCAGGGGCAAGGGCTTTAACTGTAAGCTCAAAGCGAACCTGATCATTTCCTTTTCCGGTGGCTCCGTGAGCTATAGCAGTAGCGCCTTCCTTTTTTGCAATTTCAACCATTCTTTTTGCTATAATCGGTCTTGCAAAAGATGTTCCAAGCAAATATTTGCCTTCGTATACGGCACCTGCTTTAAGCGTTGGATAAATATAGTCGGTAATGAATTCTTCTTTTAAATCCTCAATATAAAGCTTTGAAGCTCCTGTTTTAATAGCTTTTTCGTTAAGGGGCTCCAGCTCTTCACCCTGACCAACATCAGCAGCCATTGCGATAACCTCGTAATCATAGTTTTCCTTAAGCCAAGGAATGATTATTGAAGTATCCAGACCGCCCGAATATGCCAGTACAACTTTTTCCTTATTCGCCATACAAAATCTCTCCATTCTATGTTAAAATAATTACATATTAATTAATGTGTAATGTTTGGTCATAATTATACATCTTAATGTATATTTATGCAACCGCTATTTTTTTATTAGGGACTGTTTAAACAGTAGTCTATTATGTAGACAAATATAGACGTTAGTGGACACACATGCCTAATGACTGTAACTGATTAATTAGTTTCTAGCTTAAGTGACTGCGATGTGTGAAAATATATTGCAGGATGAACTACGATTGTATACACATTTGTCTACCAAAGAATAAGGAGATTATTAATTTGATTATAATGGGTATAGACCCCGGGTTTGCAATAATGGGGTTTGGTGTAATTGACTACAGGGGCAACCGTTTTCGCACTTTGGATTATGGTGCAATAACAACACCCGCTAAAATGATTTTACCAAACAGGTTGCTTCTGATTGAAGAGGGGCTTAATGCTCTGATTGATAAATACAAGCCGGAAGCAGTTTCAGTTGAGGATTTGTTTTTTAATACAAACACAAAAACAGCTATTAAAGTTGGGCAGGGCAGAGGTGTAGCCCTTTTATGCGCAGCAAGAGCGGGGATATCTGTACATGAATATACACCCCTTCAAGTTAAGCAGGGGGTAACCGGTTATGGACGAGCTGATAAAAGTCAGGTTCAGTATATGGTTAAGGTTTTGCTTGGTCTTAATGAAACACCAAAGCCCGATGATGCTGCCGATGCATTGGCAATTGCCATATGCCATGCGCACAGCTACAGAAATCTTGACAAAACTTGTGGTTTATGAGGGGAGAGTAGCATGATTGCTTTTTTAAAAGGAAAATTACAGGCGAAAAGCCGTGAGTCACTGATAGTAGAAACCGGAGGAATCGGGTATAGGGTTTTTGTTCCCCTGACAGCAGTGGAAAGTTTAAACCAAATTGGATCCGAGGTTAAAGTGCATACATATATGCATGTGCGTGAAGATGCGTGCATTTTATATGGTTTTTTAACAGAGGAAGAGCTAAAAATGTTTGAGCAGCTTATTAAGGTGTCAGGAGTAGGACCCAAAGCTGCAATTTCATTAGTTTCTTATCTTTCACCATCACAGTTTGGTCTTGCAGTTTTAACTGATGACGCAGATGCGTTTGTTAAAGCCCCCGGGATAGGGCGAAAAACAGCATTGAAGATTATACTTGAGCTCAAGGACAAGATCAAGAAAGAACAGGGAGCAGAGCTTAAGAACCTATCATTTGCAGTAGACTCTCAGGGAAAATCAGAGAACAAGTTCCAGGATGCTGTCGGAACCCTTGTGATGCTTGGATATACCGTTCAGGAAGCAAATCAGGCGGTATCGCGGGCATACAGTGAAGAAAATAGTCTTGAAACCATTATACGTGATTCGCTGAAAAGTCTTGCACTATAATTTGGTTATCACCTAATGTATAGGCATCTTAGAATTGGTTAGAGTGGAGGTAAAAAAATTGGATGACAGGCTTATAGATTGTGATTTTCGTCAGGAAGATTTTGAGGAAACCGGTCTTCGCCCAAAAAGTTTTGAGGAATATGTTGGTCAAAAAAAAGCAAAAGAAAACCTTAAGGTATTTATAGAAGCAGCAAAGCAACGAAAAGAGGCTTTGGATCACGTTTTGCTGTACGGCCCTCCCGGCCTTGGTAAAACTACTTTGTCGGGCATAATTGCTTCAGAAATGGGTGCTAACATGAAAGTAACCTCCGGTCCTGCCATTGAAAAACCGGGAGACTTAGCTGCTATTCTTACAAACCTTGGACCTCTTGATGTACTGTTTATTGATGAAATTCATCGACTGAATCACTCTGTTGAAGAAATTCTTTATCCGGCAATGGAGGATTTTGCTCTTGATTTAATAATAGGGAAGGGACCAAGTGCTCGCTCCATAAGGCTTGAGCTCTCGAAATTTACTTTAATTGGTGCAACAACCCGAGCAGGTCTTTTAACATCACCGCTTCGTGACCGTTTTGGTATAATAAACCGATTAGAGCTATATTCAAATGAAGAGCTTAAAAAAATTGTAATCAGATCAGCTGGGATATTAAACATACAGATTGAAGATCAGGCTGCCGCTGAGATTGCTGCAAGATCCCGTGGAACACCTCGTATTGCCAACCGTCTTTTGAAACGTATCAGGGATTTTGCACAGGTCAGGTCAAATGGTGTTATAAATCTTGGGATTGCCAGATATGGTCTTGAAGCACTTGAGGTGGACGAGAAAGGTCTCGACCGGGTGGACAGAAATTTATTATACTGCATTATACAAAAATTTGGCGGAGGTCCTGTAGGTTTAGATACCCTTGCAGCATCTACAGGTGAGGAAGCTGATACCATTGAAGACGTATATGAACCGTTTTTAATGCAATTAGGTTTTATTCAGAAAACACCACGGGGACGAAAAGTTACTACTCTGGCATATAGGCATTTGAATATTGAGCCGGAACAGCCGGAGCAAATAAGCATCATAGAATAATTACATTCAAAAAGCTCCAGAGGTTCACGGAAAAGTAAAGAGAGCCTGCGTGTTTTATTATACAATGAGTGTTGAAAACAAAAATCACTTATGCCGGTGAAAAATATTTTTCTTATTCATAAAGGGCATATAGATGCATGTATTACATGAGGGTGTTCTTTTAAAAGGAATAAAACAATAAAAAAGAATAAAGAAAGAACAAAAAATCGAAGAATGAGTCGGGATAAATGAAGTTTTTAAAGTATATTTACAGACCGGGAGGAGAAGATTATATGGCTGTTAAAATAGGATTTATTGGTACAGGGAATATGGGCGGAGCAATATTAAAAGGCCTTTCTGTACAACATGACAAATATGAGATCTTTGCATATGAATTAAATACAAAGCTTGCTGATGATTTAAGCCGGAGTTATGCTGTAAAGTTTCTAAATTCGATAGGAGGGCTCATTGATACTTGCCAGGTTGTTATTGCTGCTGTGAAGCCTTCACAAATGGATGTTGTGATGAAAGACTGCGCAAATCATTTTGACTCGAAAAAGCTGTTCATTACAATAGCTGCAGGTCTTCCAATAAAATATTATGAAAGCTTCCTCGGAAGTGATAAGAAAATCGTCAGAACTATGCCAAACACCCCTGCCTTAGTCGGTGAGGGGATGACTGTTGTATCCTATGGAAAGAATGTTGAAAGGAGCGAAATTGAGCTTGTTATAAGCATCTTTTCCAGTATGGGAAGAGTTGAAGAATTACCCGAAAGTATGATGAGTGATGTGATAGCTCTTACAAGCAGCAGTCCGGCATATGTTTTTATGATGATAGAAGCAATGGCAGACGCAGCTGTAAAGTTTGGGATACCAAGAAATACAAGCTACAGGCTTGCTGCCCAGACAGTAATGGGTTCTGCTAAGATGGTTTTAGAAACAGGCAGGCATCCTGCCGAATTAAAGGATATGGTTTGCTCACCTGCAGGAACTACTATTGAAGCTGTTGCTGCCCTTGAAAATAAAGGTTTTCGTAATGCCATTATTCATGCAATGGACGAATGCACAAAAAGGGCTAAGGAAATCGGCAGGGAGGCTGATAAATGAGAGAGGTTGAAATCTATACTGACGGTGCATGCTCTGGAAATCCCGGAAAGGGTGGATGGGGTACAATTCTAATATATAAAGGGAAAGAAAAAATTTTATCAGGTTTTGAGCTTGAAACTACAAACAACAAAATGGAGCTTTTGGCGGCAATAAAAGGTCTTGAAGCATTAAAAGAAAGCTGTCGTGTTAAACTATACAGTGACAGTGCTTATCTTGTAAATGCTTTTACAAAAGGATGGCTTAATAGCTGGATTAAAAACGGATGGGCCAGAGGCGAGAAAAAGGAAGAGCTTAAAAACCTCGATTTATGGAAGCAGCTATATGCTTTGTCACAAAAGCATACTATGGAATGGATTAAAGTGAAAGGCCATTCTGACAATGTATACAATAATCGCTGTGACAAGCTGGCGACAGGTGAAATTGCAAAAAACGAGGAGAAAAGTGTATGAATTATTATGAGAAGACAATCAAGGAAGAACGGAAATACACGGGAAATATCATTAATGTCGAAAGGCTTACAGTGGAGCTGCCTAACGGAAAAGTAGCTACAAGGGATGTTGTAAGACACCCCGGTGCTTCGGTGGTTGTTCCCATTACGGATGATGGTATGCTGCTTATGGTCACACAATTCAGAAAGCCCAACGACATGATTTCATTGGAAATACCCGCAGGAAAGCTTGATGACGGCGAGGAACCGGAAATTTGCGCTAAAAGAGAATTATGTGAAGAAACCGGCTTTATTGCGGGAAATATAACGAAAGCATTTGAGATTCATTCTACTCCGGGGTTTTCTGATGAGGTTCTCCATATTTATGTAGCAACAAACCTTGAAGAAGCAGAGGCTTGTCCTGACGAGGATGAGTTTATAACCTGCAGCAAACACTCTATAGCGGACTTGTTAGATATGGTCTATCGTGGGGAAATAACCGACGCAAAAACCATAATAGGTATCTTTTTAGCTGATAAAATTACAAAAGGTGAGCATAAAATCAGCTAAGTTTGCATAAATATGAATTATGTGGTAAATTAATAAGAAGAGATCAGGGAAACATGATGAATCTTAAAAACAGCATATGTGGTACCGCATAGGCATGATTAAATTTCAGTTTAATAAAAGCGGGGACATTAGTTTTACCATGGCAATTATACACAGCGAAGTTGACACAGTTTTATCTCTGATATGATGCGAGCAGAAATAAACTTATCGAAATGTAGGGGTGGAATGCGATGGAAAATTTAGTTACTGCATTTATTAATTATTTGAGAGAAGAGAAAAAGCTTTCTCAAAACACACTTATGTCTTATAAACGTGATATTGAACAGTATATAATGTATCTACAGGATAAGAATGTAGAAAACATTCAGCAAAGCAGCAAAACAACTATTTCAACTTATATGAATCACCAAAACAAACAAGGAAGAGCAATAACAACGATCTCCAGAAGTCTTGCTTCAATTAGGGCTTTTTACAGGTTCTTAATTTCACATGACTTTGTAAAGGGCAATCCCACAATCGGTTTGGAGTCACCAAAGGTGGAGAAAAAAATCCCACAAATCCTTTCAGAGGAAGAAGTGAAGATTTTATTAAGCCAACCGCAAAAAATGGGGCTTAAGGGAGTCCGGGACAAGGCCATGCTTGAACTGCTTTATTCAACAGGTATTAGGGTTTCAGAATTGATAGCATTGAATGTAGAAAGCGTCGATCTCAATAAGGGAGAATTGTCCTGCTGTCATAATAGCCGAGAGAGAAGAATACCGATTAACAAAGGCTGCATAAATATTATGAAAAACTATCTCAAGGAAGTCAGGCCGTTTATGTTAAGAGATAAAAACGAACAGGCGCTGTTTGTAAACACAAACGGGAACAAGCTTACCCGGCAAGGGTTCTGGAAGATTGTAAAGTACTACACATCTAAGGCAAATTTACAGAAAGATATTACTCCCCACACATTAAGGCACTCTTTTGCAGCACACCACTTGCAGAGGGGAGAAAATTTAAAGGATATCCAGTTAAAACTGGGCCATTCCGATATATCCTCAACCCAGGTTTACCTGCACTTAGCTGATGTGGATTTGTAGTTTTGGATTTGTAGTTTTGGATTTGTAGTTTTGGATTTGTAGTTTTTGTGAAGGATAAAACATAAAAAACCCTCAAGTTTGCGGAGGTTTTTTTGTGCTGTTTTTGTAGAAGCACACTATCGGCAGCTTACTGTGTACCCCATGGATTTAAGGATATTCAGGCTGTTTATCTGGCTTTCTTTGTCGTAGAAGCAAATCTCCATAGCGCCATGTTCCATCTCTCGGCTGTTGTTAATACCGATATTTTTTATACTAATACCGTGTTTCCCCAGCTCGCTGGCTATGGTGCCTATAACACCTGGACGATCATCAACATCGACAATAATGTCGTAGGTTTTAAATAAAGCACCAACTCTTTTTTCCGAAATCGAATCCCTATAGTCCTTGGCATCGGAAAACAGAGTCTTTATTTCGCTTTCATCATAGCTATTTAATGAATTGACATATTGATCTATTTTTCCTGTGAAGATTGAAAGGATTAGAATAATATTATCCTTATTTGCAAAGCATATGCTTTTCCATATTTCAGGTGAGGATGATGCTATTCTTGTAATATCTCTGAACCCCCCGGCGGCTAAAGTGTGCATGAGCTTTTTGTCATCATCAAGCTCATTTATAGTATTTACTAAAGAAGAAGCCAAAACATGGGGAACATGGCTTATTGCTGCTGTTGCGTAGTCATGCTCTTCCGGCTCTAAAACAATTGGCAGTGCGCCAAAGGATTTTACAAATTGAGTCAACTTGTTTATGTAGTTTTCTCCGGTGCCCTTTAGCGGAGTTAACACATAGTAGGCATTTTCAAAAAGATTGTGCCGTGCTGCCTTGTAGCCTGTAGCCTCTGATCCTGCCATAGGATGCCCGCCAATAAACTGGCAGGGCATGTTAATGTTCTCAATAGCTTTTATAACATCGTTTTTTGTGCTTCCCACATCCGTTAAAATGCAATCCTTGTTCACAATGCCGCTAAGCTTTCTGACAACTGACGGGATTATATCTACCGGAACGCAGACAAAAATAATATCGCAATCCTTAAAGCTGTCATCTATTTCATAAGCTGCAATTTGTATTGTACCCTCTTTAAGAGCCAATCTTGTTATATCAGGGTTCCGATTATAGGCTACAACACATTCCGCTAAGCCCTTGTTTGACACAGCTTTTACAATAGAACCTCCAATTATGCCAAGACCGATAAAACCTATTTTTTTCACTTGCTCATCACCTTCCCGCAAAGGTCTGCTAAAGGTTTTAACTCAGAAAGCATGTTTTGGAATTCTTCGAAATTTAACGACTGTGCTCCATCAGATAATGCCTTAGACGGTGTTGGATGAACCTCAACCATTATGCCATCGGAACCAACAGCTAATGCTGCTTTGCATAAAGGTGTAACATAATCTCTTACACCGGTTGCATGGCTCGGATCGATTAAAACAGGCAGATGTGATTTACTACGTATTACCGGGATAGCGCTTATATCAAGTGTATTTCTTGTTGCGGTTTCAAAAGTCCTTATTCCTCTTTCACAAAGAATTACTTGATTATTACCTTCCCGCATTATATACTCAGCTGCATTTAGCCATTCATCTATTGTTGCAGAAAGACCACGCTTTAACACAACGGGCTTGCCTGCTTTTCCGACTTCCTTAAGCAATTCAAAGCTGTGCATGTTTCGTGCACCGATTTGAAATACATCGACATAATCAACTGCAATCTCTAAAGTTTTCAGGCTTGTCACCTCTGTAACAATAGCCATTCCTGTTTCATCAGCCGCTTCCTTCAGATACTCAAGACCTTGCTGACCAAGCCCTTGGAAAGCGTAGGGAGAAGTTCTCGGTTTAAAAGTACCGCCTCTTAAAAAGCTTACTCCCAGACTTTTCAAAAAACGTGCTGTTTCAAGAATTTGTTCTCTGCTCTCAACCGAGCAGGGACCAGCTACGACAGAGAATGAATTTCCGCCTATTGTAAAGCCTTTAACCTTAATAACGCTTGGTTCCGGTTTGAATTTTCTGTTGCTTAGCTTATATGATTCGGTAATGGGTACGAGTTTATCCACCCCGTCCATTGCTTCAAGATTTGATTCGGATAATATTGATTTATCACCGACAACACCAATAATCGTAAGCTGCTTTCCCGTTGACAGATGCGCTTTTAGCTGTTTTTTTTCCAAAACCTCTATAACCCGCTGAATGTTATTTTGACTTGCATCCGGTTTCATTACAATAATCATATTATTAACCTCCTGCTACCGTTCTTCCGTACTACATTTTACATGACTTACTATTTATTTCAATGTGTTAATAGTGTACTAACACAAATACTATATTAACACAAAAAAACCGTATTTATAAGATTTGGTTATAGTTCTTTCCATTATCATTATTTCTTTTTGGTTATTGTCTTTTCTATTGCTTCTGATTTGTCTTTAGTTGAAGTTTTTTTCTTGGCTACCGATTTTTTTGACGTAGCGCTCTCTTTGGTGGTGGCATTATCTTTAGTATTAGCCTTATCTTTGGCGGTATCTTTCTCCTTAACGGTAGGTTTCCTCTTAGTAGTAGACCTATCTTTAGCGGTAACCTTTTCTTTAATAGAAGACTTCTCCTTGGAGGTAAGCTTCTCTTTAGTAACAGTCTTCCCCTTGGTAGTAGGTTTCTCTTTAGCAATAGCTTTTACCTTAGTGGCAGCTTTTTCTTTAGTATTAGCCTTTTCTTTAGTAGTAAACTTCTCTTTAGAAACTGGCTTCTCTTTGGTTAGGGCTTCTTCTTCCATATCAATACCAAACATGGCTGAAATATCATCATCATTGATTGCTCTTTTGCTTTTTTTATCTGACTTTTTGAGAAGTGTTTCTGATTTTTGCGTGATTGCTTTTGAAATCAGATCATCGATGTTTGCATCACGCAAAACAAAAAACAGTCCGGGGTTATTATCCAGCCTGGCGCCAATACCATAAAGAACGGCTGCCACATGCTTACACATGCTTGCCCAGTCAGGACAGCTGCAAGAAAAAGATATTTCCTTTGGTGCGGGGAAAAGCCCTGTACCTTTAGCAGTAAACAATTCCTCGAGTTCTTTCGGAAATTTTCCATCTATTAATTCCTGAAGTGATTCTATCTTTCCCTCACAGGATTTTATAATACTATCCCACGATTTTTTGCTCAGAGGTTCAATAGTAACATCAACATCGTACGGCTTTTTCCTGCTCCCTTGTACTAAAGCAGTAACTCTTCCGGGAGCTATCTTTAAGTCCAACACCGCTCCGTGCCGGACATAGCTGCTTCCTCGTCCTATCCGGTTTTCATAATCGGAATATCTTTCTAAATTATTGTTCCACGCATTTCCCCACCATGTCAAAGCAAGCTTTCTTCCACTTATAACAACCGGTTCAATACCTGGGTTTTTCTTTCTAAGCTTTTCAATCGCAGATTGGTTTCTTTCTATCTTTTCTGCTACAGTAGCTTGCTTTTTATATCCATATCCGTATCCATAACCATATGACATAACCCTAATCAACTCCATTCTGCGTGAAATTTGCTAATTTGCTAATCTGAACAAATCCATCAATTGCTTGTTATCCATTTCCGTGATCCAGTTTTCCTGGGCATCCGGAATGATATCTTTTGAAAGCTTAATCTTTTCCTCAATCATTAAATCAATCTTCTCTTCAATTGTACCTCTTGTAATGAACTTATGCACAATGACATTTTTCTGCTGCCCTATTCTGAATGCTCTATCTGTCGCTTGGTTTTCTACAGCGGGATTCCACCATCTATCAAAGTGTATTACATGGTTTGCGGAGGTCAGATTAAGACCAACTCCGCCGGCTTTAATTGAGAGTACAAGGAACGGAACATATTCAATGCCCTGGAAACTTTCAACAAGCTCTTTCCTTTTTGTCACAGGGGTTCCTCCATGCAGAACCAGCCCTTTGTGATGAAAAATTGTTTCAAGGAAATCCCGTAATGGTTCGGTGATTTCTTTGAACTGGGTAAACACCAGAACCCTTTCTCTCTTTTCATATATTGTTTCACAGATTTCACGCAGTCTTTCATATTTTCCGCTCTCATGCTCATCGTAGGAATCCTGTCCAAGATATTGAGACGGGTGATTGCAAATCTGCTTAAATTTCATGATGGAGGTAAGAATCAAGCCCTTCCTAGCTATTCCTTCTTCTGCTGATTCTAATTTTATTTTAAGCTCGTTTACCAGATCATTGTATAATGCTGCCTGCTTTTTAGCAAGAGTAGAATATGTCTTCATCTCAATCTTTTCCGGCAGATCAGCTATTATTGCTTTATCCGTTTTTAACCTTCTCAAAATGAAAGGTGTTACGACTTTTTTCAACCGGGAATAGCCATTTTGATTTTCCTTAAGCCTTTTAGTAAAGCCGGTAAACTCTTTTGGATTTCCTAACAGCCCTTTATTAAGAAAATCAAATAAAGACCAGAGATCCGAAAGACGGTTTTCAATTGGGGTTCCGGTCATAGCAATTCTATAGGCTGCTTTTAATTGTTTAACAGCTTTTGTTTGTTTAGTTCCCGGGTTTTTAATAGCCTGAGCCTCATCCAAAATAAGCACATCCCAGTCTACTTTACTTAGCCAATCAATTCTCAGAACCATTCCGTATGTTGTAATAAACAGGTTTGTTTCTTCCGGTAGCTGCGTATTGTCGTTAATCATAGCCTTGTTTTCAGAAGAATGCATTACCATGAATTTTAGGGAAGGCGCAAATTTCTTAATTTCATTAACCCAGTTTCCGATAAGCGAAGCAGGTATAACCAAAAGTGCTTTTTGTTGCATCTTATGTTTTGATTCCGGTGTGTTTATTAATGAATTGAGAAGAGCTATCACCTGAACCGTTTTCCCGAGCCCCATGTCATCTGCAAGGCATGCCCCGAGCCCAAGCCGCTTCATAAAATTAAGCCATGAAACACCTTTTTGTTGATACAATCTTAGATTTGCATGGAAGTCCTCGCCACAGGAAACAGCTTCAATTTTATCAGGGCGTGTCAATTTTGATACAACTGTGTTCAACCATTCGCCATTTGTCATTTCAAATTCACAGGTTTCTTGCGGGATATTTAATATTTCTTGAGAATTTAATTGGAAACGCATAGCTTCCATCATGCTGAGGTCTGTTTTACCCATCATGGATTGTGCCTTTTCATAAGCCTGTAGAGTCTCTTTTAGTTTTTTATGATTTACCTCTACCCATTTACCTTTTATGAATGCAAGGCCTTCTGTTTCAGATAGCAGTTTCTTTAGTTCTTCAATTGTAATGTTTTCATTACCGATGGATAATTGAGCATCGAAATCAAGAAGTGCATCAAAGCCTAAATGAGAAGGTTCTTTATTTCCGATACTCACCGATATTTTCAAAGAGTTTGATTTGTTTCTCCACCAGTTTGGAATGCGGCAAAGGATACCTGCTTCTTCATATATGGTAATTTCTTTTAAAAAGGTATATGCCTCTTTCCCTGACAGACCAATCGGATGAAATATTTCACCGGAATCAATAAGCTCTGAAATAAAGACGCTTTTTTGTGACGCCTTGTTTACGGTTGATAACAGCTCAAGCAGCTTCTTATTATCATTCTTATATTCCACCAAAGCATTTTTTAGAGGAAGATGCCTTGACTTGCCATCGCTACCCATACCGGAAGTATAGGTTGCCAAAAAAGCGAAAGGATAGTCTTCTTTTTTGCTCTCAACAAGATGAAAAAAGATACGCCCAATAGGATGTATTTCGGTACTGTGCGAGGTTAAAAAATCCGCTACGCTTCCTGTGTACGCTATAATCTCAAATGAAAAAGCATCGTTCAATCTTTTCCATATATTTTCGACCCATATAAAATCTAAGTACTCCGCGCCGTTTATATAAGGTGCTTTTTGCAGTATTTGATCAACTATATCCGGCTCAGGTTCGATGATGGTTTTTTCTCTTAAAAATTCAACTTCTGGACTAATTGAAACACATTTAATAAAAGCAGCCGATAAAGAGCGGAGAAAATAAACCGTATCTGTCATAGGGATATTTTTATTTACAAATCCCAAATAAAAGAGCGCTTTATATGCGTTATTCTTGTATTCTGCATACAATTTACTCTGTAAAAAAATCTGCCTGTTATCAATCTGTCCGTTCGCTATCTGCCAATCAAGCTCAAAACCTTCTTCGTTGATAAAAGCGTTTAGTTCCATGTCTTGTTTATTAACATTTTCTATATTTACATTTTGTGTACTAACACTATGCTTTTCTTTGGTTAAGCCGTTTATTGCAGCCAATAATTTCATCCTTTCGCCGTTTATATCATCAAACGAGATAAATTCACTTCGCAACATTTTTTGAATCATTTAATATATATAAGTTGAACTAAATTTTACTTGTGCCGTCACAAGCAAACGACAAGTAGGAGTAAGCGTTTTTGCCAAGACATAAGGTTAAGAAAATATTCAACTTATATAGTAAAACAAGAACTTTCTTCATACCAAAATAACATGCAACAATCTTACTGTCAATAAAAATAGATTTCAAAATATGTATCAACAAGTTATATCAATTTGCTGCTTTAACCCAAGTATATACATTGTTATGGCTATTTTCTGCTATGGTTATGATCTATATAAATTGAACTTAATTTTACTTATGCCGTTGCGAGCATTCAAGGATTATGCTTGCATAATCCAGCAAACACGGAGCGTGCCACAGGTGCGTACCTACTGGAACGTACCTAAACTGGAACGCTCCGACTGAGCGACCCCAGTTTAACAGATGGGGTAGGTATTTTTGCGAAGGCACAGCATTAGAAAAATGCTCAAATTATCTAACCACAACCACAACCACAATCACAAATAACATAATGATTATCATCCAGAAAGTCATTTCGTAACTTTTTGATTTATTATAAATCTCTAAAATTAATTAAGTTTTGTAATAAGGTTGGATACCCCTGTTGTGATTATAGTAAATTTCAGATAGCTGCAACCTTGTGCAATCATAATTTCATTTGATATATTCTTCTGAAATTCCGATATATAAAATAACAGTTAATATTCCACGGATGGATTATATGCAAGGAGGCATGTCTTATGAAGATTGTGGATTCGCGCGTCCAAATGGGCGCAAACTGGGCTGCAACAAAGCAGCAGTATACAAAAGAGTCCTTGGAGTTCTGGAATCAAGGACAGAGCGTAAACACAAACGATAACATCCTTATTGATATTTCCGAGGAAGGGAAATCACTTCAGCAAAAAGCTTTTGTTGTCAGCACCCCCGAGTTATCAAGTGAATATGAGAGTCTGCTTAGCGATAAAGATCTTGAAAAAATAACGCTTATTGAGCAATTCATCTATGTTCTAACGGGGAAAAAAATAAAGCTCAAGGTTTTCAATCCGAAAAAGCTTAATCAAGAAGCTTCAGTACAGCCGGGAAGTGTCCAAACCGCTATTCGTCCGCAAGGCTGGGGGCTTAAGTATGATCGCCATGACTTCTTGAGGGAAGCTGAGAGCATGTCTTTTAGCTCTTCGGGAACCGTAACAACGGCTGATGGGCGCAAGGTTAATTTCAATCTTGCTTTTAATGTCAGCAGGGAGTTTATAAGGAACGAAACCCTGTCTATCCGTGCAGGTGACGCCCTTATTGATCCGCTTGTTATTAATTTCAAGAATTCATCCGCAGAGCTTGGTGACAGAAATTATTCCTTTGATATTGACATGGACGGCGTGGAAGATAACATAGCTTTCACTTCTAAAGGCTCAGGTTTTTTAGCGCTAGACCGTAACAATAACAATATTATTGATGACGGGAGCGAGCTTTTCGGACCTAAAAGCGGAAACGGCTTTTATGAGCTTGCCGCTTATGATGAGGACAATAATGGCTGGATTGACGAGAATGATTCTATATTCAACAAGCTCAGGATTTGGACAATAGACGAAACAGGTAACAAGAAGCTTTTTGCATTAGGAAAGGTGGGAGTTGGAGCCATTTATCTCGGTAATGTAAACTCAGAGTTTGGCTTAAAAACTCAGACCAATGATAATTTAGGACAAATCCGCAGCACGGGTATTTTCCTAAAAGAAAGCGGAGAAGTTGGAACTATTCAGCATGTTGATCTTGCAATATGAACATACTCTGCTTTCACTACAACAATATGAAAATTATACTCGCTTCCAGATAAACACTTTATGGTTTTTTGGGTGATAAACAGCACCAGTATATCCTTGCAAAACTTGCAGCAAGCGCCTGAAATGTGGTATAGTATGGGTAGATTTTTTGCAAAGAAGATGAATCATAGTAGCTAATAATTACTTTATATGGTGGATTGCATTTGATAACAAATACCATATATGATGAATTAACTTTCATCATATAACCTTTGTGCATAAGCTGTGCAAAGTCATAATTCATACATTCTGCTGCAGAGGCTTCAGCTTTGTGATAATTTTAAAATTTGATTCTGCTACAATAAGTCACTTCGTGATTTGCTGATGGAAAGAAATTTTGCAGCTTTAACTAAAAAAATTAGCCATTTATAAGTTGTTTGGAGGGAAATACCTTGGCAGGCAAAACACAAAAGAAAAAGATTAGTAATGTAAAGAAAACCCGCACAAACAGTAAAAAAAGTACTGGTAGCAGTGGTAACGGTGCCAAGAGTGTGAAGAGCACTCGGAGCCGGCAAAAAACAACTCGAGGGAAAGCGGATGCGACAACAAAAGTCACAAAAATAGATGAAAAAGGGCAAAATCGCGAATTTGTGGGGATCTTAATCATTGCATTAAGCATTCTCATCGGTCTGAGTATTTATTATAAAGGGCTTACAGGGCTATTTGGCGAAATTATATTAGAAATATCCACAGGAATGGCGGGCTTTAATGCTTTTTTCATTCCTCCGCTTATGTTCATTTATGGTGTTTTGGTCATATTTTATCCGAGAAGGCCTCAATTCAGAAATAAAACCTTATTGTTTTTCTTATTACTAATCACAATAAGTGCTATTTTTAATGCAGGTACATATAATAAGTCAGATTATATAAACATGTCCGCACACCAATATCTGCAACACTTTTATAAAATAGGGCGGGAAATAACAAACATTCCATACACTTTAAGCGGCGGTGTATTAGGTGGTGTTGTGGCAATTCCCCTTTGCTTAGTGTTCCAAAAAGCAGGTACTATTATAATACTTGGAACTGTTAGTGTTTTATTGGCGCTGATGATTACAGAAATATCAGTGAAGAAGGTCGTTCAGAGCACTGTTGTTAATATGAAAAATTTTAAGGAGAATTTAACTGAGGATTATCAAAAAAGCAGCTTTGAAGTGGACGAGCCTGTTTTCTTAAAGGAATTGGACGAGCCGGCACAAAGCTTTGAAAATAGAATTAAGAGCGCAGACGGCGGAAAAGTAATTGATTTCCCTTTGGGTAGAAATACACCTGATTCAACGGATTTAATGAAAGACATTCCTGCAAAACCTGAAGCATCTGACGAGCCACCTGTGTTAGTCACTGAAAAGAAGATATCAAGAAATCGGAAGAAGTCCGATGGAACACCGGTTCCTGATATTCGCATGGGACCAATGCAGGATCGGGAGTATCAATTTCCACCTTTTTCATGCATGAATGAGCCGCCTGATGGTGGAAAAAACAGCAGAAAGCTAAAATCAGACGCTCTTGAGAATGCAAAAAAACTGGAAGAAACCTTAAACAGCTTTGGAATAAGCGCACAGATAATAAATGTGGCTGTCGGTCCTGCATTTACCAGATTTGAGCTTCAACCCAGTCCAGGTGTTAAAGTTAGCAGGATTGTAAATTTAACTGATGATATTGCACTTAGTTTAGCTGCACAGGGGATAAGGATCGAGGCTCCAATACCGGGAAAAGCCGCGGTGGGCATTGAGGTGCCAAACCGGGAAGTGGCTCCTATACTACTTCGCGAGGTTATTGAAACACCCGATTTTGTTAAATACAAATCTCGTTTGGCGGTAGGTTTGGGAAAAGATATTTCTGGTAATAATACAATTATTGATTTAGGAAAAATGCCTCATTTGCTCATTGCGGGTGCTACAGGTTCGGGTAAAAGTGTTTGCATTAATAGCATAATAATCAGTCTCCTTTATAAATCTACCCCGGAAGAGGTCAAGCTGCTAATGATTGATCCTAAAGTTGTAGAGCTGGGAGTTTATAATGGAATACCTCATCTTTTGATACCTGTTGTAACGGATCCGGCAAAGGCAGCAGGCGCTCTTCAGTGGGCAGTGCAGGAGATGGTTAACCGTTATAAACTTTTTGCGGATATGGGTGTTCGCGATTTAACCGGGTACAATCAGAGCATAGAGGAGGCTAATGAAGGCTTTAAGCTTCCTCAGGTAGTTATTATAATTGATGAGTTGGCGGATTTAATGATGGTAGCGCCCCATGATGTGGAGGACTCCATATGCAGGCTGGCACAAATGGCAAGAGCGGCGGGAATGCACTTGGTTATTGCAACTCAGAGGCCGTCGGTAAATGTAATAACCGGTGTTATTAAGGCAAACATACCGTCAAGAATTTCATTTGCAGTTTCCTCTCAGGTGGATTCCAGAACCATATTGGATATGGCTGGGGCGGAAAAGCTTTTAGGCAAAGGTGATATGCTGTATTACCCTGTTGGTATGCAAAAGCCTATCCGCGTCAAAGGAGCTTTTGTTTCCGACAAGGAAGTTGAGCAGGTTGTGGATTATGTAAAAGAGCAGGTAACTGTGAAATATGACGAGGATATTATTGAAAAGATCGCTGAAAACAACGAAGCTCCTGATAAAGTGGAAATAGATGCGGATGAGTTGCTTCCACAAGCTATTGATTTGGTGATTAGCTGTGGGCAAGCCTCGGTTTCGCTAATACAAAGGCGTTTTAAAGTAGGTTATGCCCGTGCTGGCAGAATTGTGGATCAAATGTCCGAGAGGGGCATTATCAGCGGATTTGAAGGAAGTAAGCCTAGAAGAGTGCTTATTAGCAAAGAGCAATGGGATGAAATGAAGATGGGTATGGAGGATTGAAGATGAATGTTCCCATGATTTTTGTGGCAGTAATCATATGCCTTATGGCGCTTTATACAATGAACAGGTTCATCAGAAGACCGGGGGTTTTTTCGATTTTTTTGCTGCTTATTCAGCTGCTTACAGCATCGGTTACAATTTTTTCAATTTTTGAAAATGTTATGACTACACCTGTTTTTGAGCTTTCTGTAATACTTTCCGGTGTTGTTCTCCCTACATTGGTTATTATTTATGATCACTGCATTACTCATAAAAAAATGAAAAAGATGGGCGTCATTGTAGAGTTTATTGAAAAAAAAGAAAAAAAGACTCAAGAGCGTTGGAGTATTTCTGCTTTTACTGAATCAGCGGAGCTTTGGAAGCAAGAGATTCATTCAACTGAAGTTTTCCGATCACTATCAGTTAAGGAAATAAAAATAAAAGAAAACATAAAAAAGCAACTTGTTCTAATTCAGCGTTTAATTAATCTGGAGCGTTATGAAAGAGCAGCAGAACAGTATCGTTTTATTTTATCAATTCTCCCGGATTCGCCTTTGGTTGCGTACAATACAGGATATTTGTACTGTTTTATCGGGAGGTATCGTGAAGCATACAAAATCCTTCGAAAAGCTCTTGCTATGAATAAAAGAGCGGATATATCAACATCCGGTTCAATTAAATCTGAAAGTTCAGAAAAGCCAGAAAAATACGATATGACCGAGAAATTAGAAAAGCCCGGGAAATATGTCGTGACTGAAAAATCAGGGAATCTTGAAAAATATGACATGGAAGAAAAACTAGAAAAGACTAGAACATCTGAAACATCCGAGATTACCAAAAAATCCGGGAAGTCATATAAGCAATATAGTAATAAGGATTTTGATGCAATGATCCATTTCAACATTGGATTTGCGTTATACAATTTAAAAAAATACGAGCATGCAATAAGGCATTTCCAAAAGGTTATAGAGTACAAGCCTGACTTGTCGGTTGCTTATAAAAATATCGCCCGGGCTTTTCTGAAAATCAATATGAATGACAAAGCCATTGAATACCTTGAAAAGGGCAGGCTTGATTTACATGATGAAAAAATGAGAATTGTTCTTGGAAGCATCTATTATGAGAAAAACGACACCAAAAAAGCTTTGGAGGTTTTGGATGAGGCTGCCATATCAAGTACCAAACAGCTGGAAGCGCTGCTATGGAGAGGCAAGGCTGCAATAAAAGAGAAAGAGTTTGATAAAGCGATGGGGTGTTTCAAAGCACTTGTTCAAAAAGAGCCGGAAGAAGCCAGGCATTATCATCATCTTGCACTTGCGCAAAGGTTGGCAGGTGAAAAGGAAGCTGCGCTTAGAACCTACGAAAAAGGAATTAATATAGCACCGCAAAATAGTGTTTTGTTATACAATATGGGAACTATGCTGGACGAGCTTGGAAAGAAAGATAAAGCGGTACAGGTTTTATATAAATCGCTTCAATGCGATGAAACACCGGAGGATGCGTTTAACTATCTGGGTGTTTTGCTTGGTCAGCTGAAACGCTATCGCGAATCTGTACAGGTTTTTGAGAAAGGAATATATTTATATAAAAATTCTTATCAGCTTTATTTTAATCAAGGTATTGTGCTTGAAATGGCTAGGCGGCTTGAAGATGCATTGGCTTCCTTTGAAAAGGCTTATGAGCTTGACAGAAAAGATCCTGTGCTAATTTATTATTATACAGCAACTCTCTTGAAATTGCGGGAATACACCAAAGCGATCAGAATATACAAAACAGGCATATCAAATTTCCCAAAAGACGCAGAGCTGATATACGGGCTGTCAAAGGTATATGCAAACATGGGAGAAACGGCCATAGCTGTAGATCTTCTTAAAAAAGCGTTGGAGCTTGATTCCTCATATATTATAAAATTAAAAAAAGATATTGATTTTAAAATATTATATAACCATCCAGAATATCAATCACTTCTTAGCTCTTAATCCGCTTTAGCTATATGTTGGAGGTAGAGCTTCGGAGTGCGTTGCCTTTCGTTATTGAAATCAGTTAAACCTCCAATTGCTTTTCTGTATGAACCTCTGAAAAACAACAGAATCTGCTGAAATTTTGTTAATTAATAGCATGATTAAGCCGATAAATATAGAGGTTGTTCTTTTTTAGCAAACTTATGAGTTGTAAAATAGTTGAGCTATAATAGTTGAACCTGCAAATAGTTGAGCTGTAAATAGTCATTCTATTGCACAAACTCATTCTGCTTAAAAATGTCTGATTTAATTGGGGTAATAAAATAATGAGTAGTCTGATGGTTCTTGTATATCTTATAACAAGCTTTATCTATGTTTATATCGGAGTATCTTCTTTTATTTATGCTCCAAAAAGTAAGCTTAA
Source organism: Clostridiales bacterium (assembly GCA_036768735.1). Classification (GTDB taxonomy): domain Bacteria; phylum Bacillota; class Clostridia; order DSM-8532; family DSM-8532; genus JAAYGP01. The sequence continues at coordinate 42,235 of DAIPML010000005.1, forward strand.
TCGAGTTTTTTTAATATTATGTATTGATTTAGCATTTTGGGCAGTTATGTTGACATTTATGAATGTAATGCCGGATGCGGAGACAGCTATTATATTCAGAAGGATTGCAACACTTTTCTGGAGTGTAACATATTGCCTGTTCCTGCACTTTACATTGATATTAACAGGGAAAGACAGTTTTCTGAAAAACCCCATTAAATCTGTGTTAGTCTATAGCCCGGCGCTCATTTCAATTTGGTTATACTATTTTTATAACCCTGTCACCCATGATAAAATTATAAAGCTTCCGATCGGATGGGCTTATTCGGTAAACTACGGGCAAGGTCTGCTGTTGGATTCGTTTCTTCCGGTTTATTGTTTAACATATGTATCAATCTGTATTATTCTGCTTTACAGGTGGGGGAAGGAGTCATCAGTAAAAAGAATAAAGCATCAGACGAAAATCATTATATCAACAATAGTTGCAGTGCTTATACTTGGTTCATTTACAGATGTTATTTTGCCCGCGATTGGGGTTTCAACGCTACCAGCT
>DAIPML010000164.1:0-7941 GCA_036768735.1 Clostridiales bacterium
GCGATACCAATATCAGCATCCTTTGCTTCACCGGGTCCGTTGACAACACAGCCCATGACAGCAACCTTTAAATTTTTATCTATGCCCTCTAAAGCTTTTTCAACTTTCTCAGCAATTTCTATAAGGTTGATTTTTGTTCGCCCGCACGTTGGACACGATATAAACTCTAAGCCCTGCCTTAATAAGCCAAGGGATTTTAATATTTCTTTTCCTGCTTTTATCTCCTCGACGGGTTCTCCGGTTAAGGACACCCTTATAGTATCCCCTATTCCTTGTGCAAGCAGTGCGCCAATCCCCACTGAGGATTTAATAGTTCCTTTGTATATTGTTCCGGCTTCTGTCACTCCAACATGGAGAGGGTATGATACCTTTTGGGATATCAATTGATATGCTGCAATTGTTAATGGCACGCTTGACGCTTTTATAGAAATTATTATGTCATTGAAATTCAAGTCCTCTAATATTTTTACATGCTTTAATGCACTTTCTACAAGAGCCTCCGGGGTTACTCCTCCATACTTATCTAATAGCTCTTTTTCAAGCGAACCTGAATTAACACCTATTCGTATTGGAACTCCTCTTTCCAAAGCACAGGATACAACGCTTTTTGTACGTTCTTTTGAGCCTATGTTCCCTGGATTTATGCGTACCTTATCAACACCGTTTTCTATTGAGGTTATAGCCAATCGATAGTCAAAATGAATATCTGCCACTAACGGGATTAAAATTCTTTTCTTTATTTCAGATATCGCCAATGCAGCATCCATATCAGGCACAGCCACACGAATAATGTCGCAACCAGCTTCTTGAAGCTTTTCAATTTGCGATACTGTTTCATCAACATTTGAAGTTAATGTGTTTGTCATTGATTGCACTGAAACAGGAGCATCCCCACCTATATAAAGACTGCCAACTCTTATTTTCTTTGTTTCCCGGCGTTTAAACAATTTAGCATCCATGAAAGCTATCCCCCTATAAACCGCTGAACTACCCTTGGTATGTCGTTAAACAACGTCGCTATCAGTAATCCGATTAATAAAACAAAGCCAACCATTGATATCCAAGCTTCTTTCTCTGGTGAGATGGCTTTCCCACGTATTTTTTCAACTAATATCAAAACCAGCTTTCCGCCATCTAATGCCGGGAAAGGCAGTAAATTCATAACTCCAAGATTAAGACTTAGGAATGCTGTAATTTGAAGAAGATACAGAAATTTTTCCATAAATCCCTTACCCATGTCCACAACATCACCGATGTAGGTAACAATACCAACAGGTCCTGATATGTCCTTAAAGCTCGCTTTCCCTGTAAACAGCCAGCTTATTGTGTAAAACACACTTTGTATAGTTGAAGCCGAATAGCTTATACTGCTCTTTATAGAGCTAAACAAGCCACCCTTCTTGTATTCAAATTGCACACCCAAATCGTAATTTGTTTCACTTTGCAGTGGTACTACATCATTAAAGGTGATTGGTTCGCCATTTCGTTCTACGGTTATCGCAACGGGTTTATCCTTACTTTCCTGGATGTAATAATACATGTCATTTCTTTCATTTACTTCTAAGTTGTCAACTCCTGTAATCACATCTCCAACCTTAATTCCAGCCTTTCCGGCAGGCGACCCGGCTTCAACACGGGCTACGACGCTGCTGGCTTGTTCCTCCGTTCCCCCTATAACAACACCAATTAAATAAACAGGCTCCGATTCTTTAGGAGTAACAGTAACATTCTGTATTCCTTTGGTTCCCGGACGTCTATATGAAACATTGACAGGCTCACCATCGGAAACATATAAAAATAACGAAACATCGCTGGGGTGGAAAACATGTTTGTTTTCATAACTTACAATTTCGTCCCCGGGTTGAATACCTGCAGCTTTAAGCACCGAATCATCATTTAATTCTGAAATGGTTCTTGTATTATAACCAAGGGATAAAGAAATTATAGTAATAATTACAATAGCAATAAAAATGTTTGTGACGGCTCCTGCTGCCACAATTAAAACCCTTTTCCAGGCAGGTTTTAAACTAAACGACCCTATATCATTTGAGGACTCTTCTTCACCCTCCATCCTTACAAAACCACCCATGGGTATAGCCCTAAGAGAGTACTCGGTTTCCCCTCTTTGCCACGAATATAATTTAGGACCCATAAAAATTGAAAACTCCTGAACCTTAACCCCTGACCAGCGTGCAACAAGAAAATGTCCTGCCTCATGAATGAGAATTAAAAAGCTTAAAGCTAATAGTGCAAACAATATATTCATTTCTTAACCTACTTCCATCAAAAATTAGCATCATTAGTATTAGTATTAGTATTAGCATTAGCATTAGCGTTAGCGTTAGCGTTAGCATCAACATTAGCATTAGCATTAGCATTAGCGTTAGCATCAACATTAGCATTAGCATTAGCATTAGCGTTAGCATCAACTGCAACTGCAACTGCAACGGAAGAAGAAGCAGTATCAGTATCAGTATCAGCAGCAGCTATTAAAGATTTAAATATTATGATTACTTCCCAGAAAGTCGTGAAATAACTTTTTCCTGCATGTTCATGTTTACCTGCATGAAGCTGCATAAAGCTGGAACCTGGTGCAATCACAATATAGTTATCCATTAATCATTTATTACGTTTAAAAAGACGCATTGTCTCTTTTCTTCCCCATGCATCTGCTTCTATTATATCATCAAGTGATGGGTTTGTATTCATCTTATGGTTCTGCATAACATTTTCTATAAGATCCATTATACCTGTAAATGAAATTTCCCCCGCTAAAAACAACGAAACTGCAATTTCGTTTGCAGCATTCATAACAGTAGGCATACTGCCTCCGGTATTAGCTGCTTGCTCTGCAAATGTCAAACAACGAAAAACCTTGGGTTCCGGCTTTTCAAAGGTTAATGATTTTAATTTCATAAAATCGACTCTGCCAAAGCTGTTTTCCTGCCTTTCCGGCCATGTTAAGGATAGCTGGATGGGAATTCTCATATCTGGCACACCCAACTGGGCAATAATTGAGCCATCTATATATGAAACCATGGAATGGATAATGCTCTGAGGATGAACTAAAACCTCAATTTTAGATAGCTCAACGTCAAACAGCCACTTGGCTTCAATCACCTCAAGCCCCTTGTTCATCATTGTCGCTGAATCAATAGTTATTTTGTTGCCCATCGACCAATTAGGATGATTTAAAGCCTGCTTAAGTGTAACCTTTTCTAATTCTTTTGCAGAATACCCCCGAAACGGTCCACCTGAAGCAGTGAGAATAAGCTTATCAACATCCTGACTTCTATTGCCGGATAAGCTTTGAAATAATGCTGAATGCTCGCTGTCTACCGGAAATATGTTTACATTATTCCTCTTAGCAGCCTCCATTACCAGCTTACCGGCAGTAACAAGCGTTTCTTTATTCGCAAGGGCTATGTTTTTTCCGGCTTCAATAGCCTTCATTGTAGGAAGTAAACCGGCAATACCTACAATTGAAGTTAAAACAGTATCGGCATCTCCGAACGCTGCGGTCTCAAGCATTCCCTCCAAACCCCAGACAACCTTTGTTGTAGTGTCTTTTAATCGAGTTTTTAAATCGTTTCCTTTTGAAGGATCCATAACCGAAACGATTTCAGGCTTATATTTTCTGGCTTGCTCTTCAAGTAATGATATGTTACTTCCGGCAGCCAAACCAACGACCCGGATACCGCCAAGCTTTTCGCATACGTCAAGTGCCTGCCTGCCAATAGAACCGGTTGAACCTAATACAATCAATTTCTTTGTCATATTCAATAATCTCCATATATTGCAATCGCACTGTTTAGGGGTGGATGTATTCAGATAAAAAATTGCATATAAAAATACACCGCCGGAGCTACAAAAAGCAGACTATCTATTCTATCCAATAGACCTCCATGCCCCGGCATAATATGCCCAAAATCCTTAACCCCTACATTTCTCTTTATTGCGGATGCAGACCAGTCACCCAGCTGAGATATTGTGCCGCACAAGAAACCTAAAATAATAAAATGATAATATGGTATATTCAATCCTTCATAGCCGTTTATATACAAAACCCCAAACAGTGTGGTAAATATTACACTACCGATAGCACCGCCAACGGCACCCGCAACCGTTTTGTTTGGGCTTATTTCAGGCATGAGCTTGGTTTTTCCAAAAAACTTACCTATAAAATATGCGCATATATCAGTAGAATATGTGCCTATAAATATAAGCCATACATATTCAAAGCCATTTTCTAAAAAACGAACCAAAAACAAAAATGATAAAAGAAAAGGGATGTAAATAATGCCAAGAATAGTTAAAGCAATATCATTTAGCGTAAAGCTCTTTTTATGGAAAACCATTTGAAGCAGCAAGTATACTATACTTAGGTAAATAAATAGATAAAACGTATTCTGTTGGAAAATAACTTGAGAAATATTGCTTAAAAACTCATTATTAGTATCAATTAAAAATGTCTTATAGGTTAAATAAAGCAAAAACATAATACATGCAAAAAAGCCCACAATTTGGACAGGATGAAAATTAACTTTCTTGACACTTTGGTAAAATTCAAACAAGGCTATTATAGATATTGCGCAAACAGTGAGCGCCATAACATACGAGGGTAGCAGCATAATAATAAAAAGTAACATGCCCGCCAATACACCACTTATAATTCTTGTTTTCATATTCACCTCCACTACGAATTTTAACTCTTATAGCATACTAACTTAGTACCTTATTGCTGCAAAACATCAAATAAAAATAAGAATTTGATGTTATGCAGCTGTAAGGTTCCGCTATTTGGTTGTGGGCGAAGCCCACTTTAGAACAGGTATTAAAATAACGGAAGAAGCTACAGAGCTCCGTTTTCCAAAACAAATAACGTTGTTCTTATAAAATGCTCTTTTAGCTTAAAGATTGATCTCATCTACAAGCCACCAAAGCGTCTGCTTCGTTTTTGATAATCAATAATTGCTTCCTTAAAATGTTTTTCTGTAAAGTCCGGCCATAGAACCGTTGGGAAATAAAATTCAGTATAAGTACATTGCCAAATAAGGAAGTTGCTAATTCTCATTTCGCCGCTTGTTCTGATCAGTAGATCAGGATCCGGTATTCCATCTGTATATAACCTTTTATCCAGCTCACTTTCAGTTATTTCGTTTTGCTTCAGTTTCCCAATTACAACATCTTCAGCTATTTTTGCTGCAGCTTGAAGAATATCTTGACGTCCGCCATAGTTTAAAGCAATAACCATGGTCATCCTTTTTTTGTTTATGGTTCTTTCTTCGATTTTTTGTATTTGGTCTTTCATTTCCTGTGATAATCCTTCTTTATTTCCAATGACTCTCACGCGAATATCTTTATCGCTGGTTTCGTTTTCTGCATCTTTTAAATAGTCAAGGCAAAGCTCCATAAGCTCATCGACTTCTTCCTTCGGTCTTGACCAGTTTTCACTTGAAAAAGCAAACATCGTTATATATTTAATACCAATATCATAAGCACATTCAACAATTTTTCTGACAGTTCTTGCACCTTCCTGGTGACCGGCATTCCTTGACAGGCCTCTTTTTTTTGCCCATCTCCCGTTACCATCCATAATAACAGCGACATGAGCAGGAAGGCTTTCACTATTAATTGAATTTTTAACTATATTTTTTTTAAAAAAAGACATATTCTAATCTCCTTGAATACAAAAGTTAGGCAAGGACTAATTCACAGCATATTATACCAGAAAAAAATAAACTGGTCTATATAAGCTGGACTAAGGATTTTCTGTGTCAAACCATACCATGTTAGGTCAAAATGGCAAAAAATAAGCCCGGCAACTATTTTATTGGTATACCGAGCTTATGCATTTTTTCACTACACATGCATTTTTTTGAGTGTTTCATCCTCTAGGCTTTCAATTTTGGTTCTTCGGAGAGAAGCACTCTACTCCTGCTTAAGTAGGGGCAAAGCCCCCACCGAAGTTCAAAAGCTCAGCCATAGCTGGTCGGGTTTATTCAACATCACATTCCAGTGCAAATACTTCCCCTGTATTGAGCATATAGGGATAATACACAAAGGACAAATTACTCATTGGCATTAAATCATCATGTATCTGTATTCCCAGAACCTCACGGACAACCTGCTGTCTTTTGATAATCCTTGCGTATACATCGGGATACTGTTCACGAAGCTCCTGACGCAGCTTTGGTCCTGCCACAACCACCGAATCTTCGCAAATTGCCGTCATTACCGGATTTGCCTTGTTTGCGATAACATCCACCTGAATATGAGATCCGTCCATGATGAAATAAGGGGAATTCTTAAACATCGGGGAATTCACCCACTCATCTGTCCCAGTATAATGGGTGGTATTCAGGGTAACGCCATATTCCTCTCCGCCGATAAGTCCCATGACCGAATCATACAGTTCCGCGCAGGAAGCATTTACCCTGACGGTCTCCAGCCATTGCGAAATCGCTTTCCAGTAAACCCTAAAGAATTCAAGGTGTGGCTTTAATTCTTCCCGTACCGAAGCTGCGTCATAGGAAGCGATTCCTGTTCTCGATGTGAGGCACCCCCGTATCGCATAACACAAGCCGCAAACCTCACCCAGCTGCAAAACCCGATCGGTCGGAGAAGCCACTCCGATACGAACCTTTTCTGCCCCAAAATTCACCAGTGGAAACATCGAGATCGGTGTAAAGCCTGCCTGTCCTCCGCGGGCCACATCCTCCTCCGATAAGCCGGGTTTCAAGATTTTAAGCATCCGCTGTACCACGGCCGCCGACCGATTGCCGGCGTTTTCAGCCCAAGCCAGTTCCTTTGCGGACTTCAGGGTCATACGGATCCCATTGGGGAAACCCGTGATTTCCTGTGTGAAATTAACAACATTTTCATATCCGCACAATTCTTGCAATTCTCCCAGAATATAGGCCGGAATGTCAAAGGTATGAGCTGGATCGGTATGGATGTATTCGTCATAAAAATATTTATAACCGACAACACCTATCCTGCTGCCTTTTTCAATGCCTGCTTTTTCAAGAATCTCAGTTAGCTTTTGGTATTGGTTCCTGGGCTGACCCTGTAAGCTGAAGTTCTGATACAGATACCACCGGACTTCATAGGGTATTTGATAGGTCTGAGAAATGCCCTCGTTCCCCACCAAAATACTGACATTACCACTCTCACTGACAATGAGTAAGCCTTCTTCAAAGCGGCAGTCAAAACCGCTGAAGTATTCAATATTTGCAAAATGTTCCCGGTCTCCATAAATGACAACATGGCTTATTCCTCTTTCCTGCATGCGCTCTACAAGCAGCTTCAGGCGTGTCTGATAATCCTTCCTGTCAAAAGGCACCGCTTTGGAATTTACTTCTTCCAAAAACAATGGATCTGCCTTGCGGATAATAACTTTTTTCATAAACTACTTCCTCCAATATAATTATTTCTTTTGTTTTCCAGTTCACTGCTTTTTTACCGGGGGAAGACCAAAAACCAGCATCGGTGAATTCTCCACATCGGTGCTTCACAGTTTAAAAACCGGTTTATATGTACCTACCCTCGTTTTGTTATCATTGTAAACGCAGGGAGATAACAGCTACTCCAGCCTTTTTATCGTTTCCACCCCATCATAATGTATCGGCCTGAGGATCTCCGCAATAACAAGCGGCAATATATGCTCCGTACCCGTTCCTGTTTGCAGCAATTAGTTATATGCAAATCCTGCTTCAACAATCTTATCCATCAGACTTCCATGATCATGAGGTAAGTAGCCCAGGGGGATTTCACCTCTAGGCTCTCTCAGAACCGGACTTGAACCTCTCGGCTCATCCGGCTCCCACTAACACACTTTAAACAATTTCCAATATTCGAACAATGTTGGGTTGGCATTATAGACACGGACAAGCCAGTCGTATGCGCTTTGCTTATGTATTTTGAGGCTGAGATATTTTC
>DAIPML010000165.1:0-7923 GCA_036768735.1 Clostridiales bacterium
AGTTAGTTTCCTGTTTGTTTGGGTTCAGTTAAAATTATACAGTCGCTATAAAGGAAGTACCTTGATTGAAATATGTAGGAAAGCAGCAGGAAAGCTTTTTGGAACAATAATAGGGTTATTGTATACCCTATATTTTACTCTTATTTCCATATATGTTTCAGCAGAGATGGGTCAGTCAATTAAAACTGCATTTATGCCTCTTACACCTACTTGGGCTTTTATTACTGTCTCCATACTGATATCAGCATATGCTGTAGGAAGAGATATCGAGGTTATTGCAAGGATTAATGAAATTGTATTTCCATTCGGAATTGCAGCCCTTTTGATCTTGTTTTTTGTTAATATAGGAGAACTAGACTTAAAATTTTTTCTACCGGTATTAAAGGATGGATTTAAACCTCCTTTACGTGGAGGATTAGTAATTTTAGGTTGGATGGGTGAAATAGTTTTAGTTTTGCAGTTGCTTCCGTATATTAGCAAGCAAGAGAAGATTAACAAATCCGTGTTACTTGGTAATCTTGTTGTTGCTGTAGGTATACTTTTGGGAACAATGGTTTATGCTCTTTTTGGACCATTAACGGAACTGTTTTTAATACCATCGCTTGAATTCGCCCGGTTTGCTTCACTGGGTAAATATATACAAAATTTTGATTTGATAGTAATGGCGATTTGGGCAACAGGTATATATATTAAGTTGATGATTTTTTATTTCGTAGCCACTTTTTCACTAGCACAGCTTTGTAATGTAAACAATTACAAAACTCTCGTATTGCCCGCTGGACTTCTTATTGGAAGCCTTGTTATATCGTCAGAAGTAAAGATTGTAGAGGTTTTACACTTCCTTCATTACATATTTCCGCTATATAGCGTAACTATGACATTTGTAATACCTTTGATACTTTTAGTGTTAAGCTTTTTAAATAAAAAGGAGTAAGATATGGATAAGTATTCTTTATGGGCACTGTTTTTGCTAACCATTAAAAAAAATAACGAGGCTAATATGTCCCCCACCTCATCGCATATTTTCAACCATTCTGGTTGAAAAATGCTTGGTGGCGGGTACCTATTTTACACAACAGGCGGCGAGTCAAAATCTTCCGCCTCGTTGAAATGGTGTGTTGAAATTGCTAAGCAATTTCTTCCGTTATTTTAATAGATTGGATGAGCGTTGCAAATAACTCTTATATCTGAAATCATTTTGCAATTTTTTTTAAATATAACTCAGTGACTCATAATATGATCAAAGAATATTTCTACAATTGGTTCATATATAAATACAAGCCAATCGGTTGGTTGACTGATGTACTTATCCTGGAAATGAAAATAAAGGTATAGGGTAGAAGCCGAAAACAGAAACAAAAAAATTACAATTTCTTTTTTGTATTTATACTTTATATAATAGGATATTTGAAAAAAGGCATATGCACCTAATAACAAAAAAATTACATATTTCATCAATATCCCTCGACTTTAAAGGTACGGCTTAAAAGCCCTTCATTTTGAACGGTTACATTCACCTTGCATGTAATGGGCATTCTGCTAAAATTCACACACCAATTTCCTTTTAGCTTTTCCCATTCCTTTTTATACTTTGCACTGAAATGCTTATAAAAGCCTGTAAAGTCGCAACCAATACGGTTTTGTGAGCTTTCAAGTGCCATATAAATCTCTTTTGCAATAGAATTTTCAATCTCTTTTTCAATCACTTCAATAAAAGTCATACTATGCTCAGGAGCAGCCCCTTTAATCTCCAAGATTTGACATCTCGCTTCTACATTGACTTCAGCTGTAATACTATCCAAAGAAACATTTGGGAATGATATTTTTGATTTTAAATGTATGATCTCAACAGATACATCAATGCCTCTATCCGCCACGTTTACTGTTTCTATAACCCCACGATCGATTTTATTCGAAATAATTAAATAACCTCTTAGCTCTTCAGGAGAAAGCCACCCTACAAGCTTATTGTTATCAATTACCCCAGCACCTCTTATATAGACAATGGATTGAGGGCTGTCTTTCCAATACATTTTTAAATATTCCTGACGATTTATTGAAAAGGACAATCTTTCGGTATCGTAAAAACCCAGATTTCCTATAACAAAGCCCTGCATATGTTCAGATATGGATTCCACTCCAATGTCCTTTATTCTTAAAGCATAGCCTTTGGACCACTCCTTAGTTACATCAATAATCCCCAAAAGTTCTTTGGGTAAGCTCTTGTCTAAATCCGGTGGAACCTGAAAAAGTTCTTCTGCAGTGCCTTCTGTAACGAATATTGTGTTATCATATCTTATTTCCTTATGCCTTAACAACAAATCAATTATATTACCTATATTACTTTCTGCTTTTTTCTTTCCAATAACAACAATTTTATTATGCATCCATGCAAGTCTCCGCATGGAAATACTTCTAAGATTTCTTAGAGCTTCAAAAGCAGACTCCCCCGAAGCCGTTCCTATCCAGGTTGATGACACCCCCCCCTGTTCCTTGGCATTTCCGGATGGTTGAACGCTTAGCACCGTTACACGATCATTGCCGTCATCATCAAGATCAAAGCCTGTAGCAATAACTAATCCAATATCACTAAGCTCTGTGGCATCCCAGCACGAAGTCATAAAAACAGCAGATAAACAAAGCAGAAGAAGCAGCATTTTTTTCATTCAGTGCCTCCTATATTTTTTGGAATTATATGCTCGCTTGACTTGGATGTATGAACCGGATTTTGCACTTCCAAAAATGATGGTCTATATTTTTGCAAAGTAGCAGGAGCATGCATAAGGTTGTTATAAATATCTCTTATATTAAGGGGTGCCAGTGGCGACAGGTAAGGGACACCCAAAGAACGAAGAGAAGCCATATGCACCAACAATAAAAGAAGCAGACTGATAATTCCATACATACCCAATGCTGAAGAAGCAAACATAAAGAAAAATCGCAATAAGCGCAATTTGGAACCTGTTGTAAATCCAGGTACTGCGAAGGAAGATATGGAAGTAAGCGCCACAATGATAATCATCGGTTGAGAGGCAATGCCCGCTTCCACAACACTTTGTCCTATGACTAAGCCCCCTACTATACTTATAGATGGGCCAATAGGTTTTGGTACACGAGTATTGGCTTCCCTTAATAGCTCAAAAGTCAACTCCATTAATAAAGCCTCAAAGATTGCGGGAAACGGGATGTTTGCCCTTGAACTTACTATTTTTATCAACAGTTCAGTTGGGATCATACCGGGGTTAAAAACTGTCAGAGCAATATATAAAGCTGATCCTAATGTTGACAAACCAAGGGCTGCAAAACGCATAACACGCAAAAATGTCGCCATATAATAGTCGATATAGGCTTCATCCGCTGTCTTCAAAATGTCAATAAACACAGAGGGATAGATTAACGCAAAAGGTGAACCATCAACAAACACCACAATTCTGCCTTCCAAAAGGTAATTAACGCATCGATCCGGGCGTTCTGTCATAATTTCCTGTGGAAACGGGGAGAACTTATTTTCGTTTAAAAATCTTCGTAAATGTCCAGAATCAATAAAACCATCGGTATCAATATGGGAAATACGCATTTTTAATTCATCCACAAGATTTTTCTTTACTATTCCATCAATATAAGCAACCATTATATGATTTTTGCATACACGACCCAAAACGGAACGCTCTACCTTAAGCTTGGCCGTTTTTACCCTTTTGCGCAGCAATGTTAGATTAAGTTGAACATCTTCAACAAAGCCTTCTTGGGGTCCTATAGACGACACCTCAACAAGAGGCTCCGTAACAAGACGACCTTTTGTTTCGCTGACATTTATTATCATGGCTTCACTTAGCCCATCGATCAAAACTACACAATCTCCGTCATAAAGGCTTAATATAAGCTCTTTCGTATCTTTTGTATTTTTAACATCGTAAACAGGAATGAAACGTGCCAATATTTTTTTTGCATTATTAATGGTAATATTTTTATCTGACTTAAGCATAAGCTTTTCCAATACATATCGGTTAATTTGATCGGAAGAAGTAAGGCTATCATAATAGCAGACTAAGGCATTACTTTTGTGGTTAATCTGAAAGCAGCGTACGATAAAATCGTCGCAATCTTTAAAAAGCATTTCGATGTTTTTTTTATTTTTTTCCAATGAAGAAGATAAATCAAACAACTCGCTGCTGTCAAGAATATTTATAGGCATACTTTTGTTCTGTAAATCCTTTTTATTAAAAAGACTTTTCAAAAAAGACATAAGCTTTGCACCTCAACGTTTCCGACTTCACGCAAGCACGAACATTGTATAATAATACAGGCAAAATATGAGTCTCTGCATATACTTTACCTGTATCTTTTGTAATCCAGGCACTAATTATTCATAAAGTTGCATACTCCACTTAAGGAGAGGGGGCTTCTCGTTCGAGCCTGACGGCTACAGCATGAGCGCTATCTGTTACATAGTTTTGAAAAGTTTGGTATATAAAAAATCACCTTGTGTTATACAAAATGTTTGTATATCCAACAAAAGGTGATTTGTATACCCAAATTATAACGAGGCTAAGATGTCTCCCGACCCTTTGCATATTTTCAACCATTCTGGTTGAAAAATGCTTGGTGGCGTGTACCTATTTCACACAACAGGCGGTGAGCCAAAGCGTAACGGGTCGCTCAGTCGGAGCGTTCCAGTGGGTACGCTCCGGGTTTGCTGGATTTTGCAAGCAAAATCCTCTACTCCCGCATAGGATGCATAGGCGAGCAGACCGGATGCATGAGCGAGCAGCAAGCTTTAGCTTGCAACCAGCCTCGTTGAAATGGTTACAATGGCATCAATGTATCTTTAATGGCTGATCAGGTAGTTTTATAGTCAACTATTAGTCGACTGTAAAAGCAGCCGCTTCTTTCATAAAAGTATCAGCTCCCTCGGCATAGGCTTCCACTTTTATTGGCTTGCTTAAATCAAGGCTGAATATGCCCATAATGGATTTAGCGTCTACAATATACCTGCCGGATGTCAGATCAACATCAAAATCATATTTGTTTACAATGTTCACAAAATCCTTAACATCATTAATTGATTTCAGCATAATACGGAATGTTACCATAATATATACACCGCCTTTCATGCGTTATTCTAATCATCTCATCTATTGACATACTCCTGCTTTGAAAGACAGGAGATTCCTGCTTCATTGTGCTACTAACGTAGCAGCTCCACAGGCAGAAACGGTCAGTCCGACCGCCGAATCTTGAACAGAATTCTGTTCAAACGCCTTAAATCACTTTCGTTACAATGGTGTCTTACGACAGATTTGATTATCTCTGTAAAACTAGTTTGGTATATTTTGTTCATAGTCATATATATCTTAACTTCTGTGATGGCAATAGTCAATTACAATTCTGTTAAATCTTTTCCCAAACTATCCTTGATTTTCGGTGAGTTATAAGCCTATACTTATTTAGGGTGGAAAACGCAAATGAAAAAAGTAGCATTTATTACTCTTGGTTGTAAAGTAAATACCTACGAAACCGAGGGCATGAAAAGAATATTTGAGGAAAATGGTTATGAAGTAGTTGACTTTGGAGCTTTGGCGGATGTATGCGTTATAAATACATGCACAGTCACTCACTTAAGTGATAAAAAATCCAGACAGATGATAAGGCGTGCAAGACGTATTAATCCGAACGCTATCGTTGCAGCAGTCGGTTGCTATGCCCAGGTTGCACCGGATGAAGTGTCTAACATAGAAGGCGTTAACCTGGTTATCGGAAACAACCACAAGGCTGATATTGTCAGACTGGTAAATGAAGCATCACATAATACACAGAAAACTGAAGTCTCAGAAAGAAAATGCCTTAGCGAATATGAAAAGCTTTGGATAGATTCATACAGTGAGCGTATTCGAGCAATTTTAAAAATACAGGATGGTTGTGACCAATTTTGCAGTTATTGTATAATCCCTTATGCAAGGGGGAATGTTCGCAGCAGAAATTCTGAAGATATTATTAACGAAGCCCGACGGCTTTCTGAAAATGGTTTTACAGAGATTGTTTTAACAGGAATACACTTAACGTCCTATGGAAAAGATACCGGAGATGAATCATTAGTTAATGTATTATGTAATCTTAACAGTCTTAAGGGTATTAAGCGCATTCGTCTGGGTTCAATTGAACCGCTTTATATGTCACAGGAGCTTATTCACACGCTCTCCGGTTTGGAAAAGCTATGCCCGCATTTTCATTTATCATTGCAAAGCGGTTGCGACGAGACTTTGATGAGGATGAACCGAAGGTATACAACTTCAGAATATATAGATATTGTGAATAATATAAGAAAAAACTTTTTAAATGCAGCAATAACAACAGATATAATGGTCGGTTTTCCAGGCGAGACAGAGGAGGAATTTAAGAAAACCTGCAGTTTTATCGAAAAAGTTGGTTTCAGCCAGGCGCATATTTTTCAGTATTCAATAAGAAAGGGAACAAAAGCGGCAGGAATGCCAAACCAAATCTCACCTGAAATTAAGGAAAAGCGAAGTAAAATCCTTATTGATATTTGTGAAAAGTCAAAAAACAACTACCGAGATCAGTATTTAGGAAAGGTTATGGAGGTATTGTTTGAAAATGAAAAGGAAAGTCTATGGGAAGGGCATACAGTAAATTATATACCGGTGCGAGTAGCATCGAAAACCCCATTATCCGGAACAATCTGTAGTGTAAAGCTAATAGAGAAGCGGGGAGATTTTGTTTTAGGACAAATTTCATAAGGATACATCTGGAATCTTTGTTAAAACAGCATATTGTAAAGTTTGTCTCAATATATTATTATAGAGATATATACGGGTGAGGAAATTGATGCCTGAATTAGTATGTATGTGGATGTTTATACTCTTATGAAAAGGGTAAGTGTTTAACAAATACACAGAATAAGTAAACTCGTTTAGCTGAAGCTTAATATCAAGCGTTTTTACGCAGTAAAATACGTAATGGTCTTCGGTGGGTGTCTCAGGAATTTGATGAACAAGTGCAGGATATTCCAGAAGAGGACACAAGTAAGTTGAGAAGTACACCTTTAATTATATTGCCTTGATGCAAGCTATTTACAGAAGAAGGTAAAGCTAATATGTAACAGACAACATCAATAGAATACAACATAAGGAATCATTATTAGAAACCATCTTATTTTGCAGAAAATTTTAATTTACAGGGAGAAATGGAGTGGATAGGGTTGGACCATGAGACGATGATGTTCAAAGTAGATAAAGATAACAAAAACCAGGCGAGAGAGATCCTGCTGGCGGTTTATGATGCCCTTAAGGAAAAGGGATACAACCCGATCAGTCAAATAGTAGGCTATATTCTTTCAGGAGATCCTACCTATATAACAAATCACAACAATGCCCGAAGTGTCATCCGAAAGCTTGAAAGGGATGAACTTCTCGAAGAACTGGTTAAATCATATCTTGACTACTAACAGTCTTAAGAAACCCGTCGCTGAGCGGGTTTTGCTTTTGGTTCTATTTTCGCAGTTTCTGGCTAATAATCCCTTTACTTTTTAAAAAATCTGGGGTATGCTATATAACGGGGCTTAGATGAACTCCCGCCCACCTTTTCGCGTATTTTTGCCATTCTGGTTGAAAAACGCCTAGTGGCATGTGCCGATTTCCCAAATCAGGCAGGAAGTTTAAATGTCTTAAATTTTCATCAGAAAGTTACGAAGTGACTTTTTGGGAGATAATATAATTGTTTAATTCGGATGAGAGGAGAATTACAATAATGAAACAATATTTAGAAATTGAAAGCGTATTTGCCAGAGAAATTCTTGATTCAAGAGGAAACCCCACTGTTGAAGTGGAGGTTATTGTAGAAGGCGGTTATATAGGTCGTGCTGCCGTACCTTCAGGTGCATCAACAGGTGCTTTTGAGGCAGTTGAG
>DAIPML010000166.1:0-7917 GCA_036768735.1 Clostridiales bacterium
ACGGTCAATTTTTGATGTGTTACTCTGATTATGGCAAAAGCAAATTCCTATCATACAAAACTAAAGCAGAACATCATCGTTACTTTTCAGAGTTCCACTGAAAATTTGGGTGGATTTTTTCATTCTTCTTTTCAAGAGAGCACCTTTGAATAGGCATCATTATTAACACTTTATGTCATGCAGCTTCTTAAGGTATTGACCTGTATAAGAATCTTTATTCCGGGCGACTTCCTCCGGGGTGCCTGTGGCAACAATCATTCCTCCCCTGTCACCGCCTTCCGGACCTAAATCAATGATATAATCAGCCGTTTTTACCACATCCAGGTTATGTTCAATAACAACAACCGTGTTCCCCGCATCTACAAGCTTCTCCAGCTCTTCAAGCAGCTTGTGGACATCAGCGATATGAAGCCCTGTTGTTGGCTCATCAAGGATATAAAGGGTTTTTCCCGTACTCCTTTTGGAAAGCTCTGTTGCAAGCTTTACCCGTTGTGCTTCACCTCCTGATAGCGTGGTTGACGACTGACCAAGCTTAACATAGCCAAGACCCACCTCCTGCAGGGTATCCATCTTCCTGCTGATATACGGTATATTCTTAAAAAATTCAACCGCTTCATCAACTGTCATATCTAAAACATCATGAATATTCTTTCCCTTATATTTAACCTCAAGCGTTTCCCTATTGTATCTTTTACCCTTACACACTTCACAAGGCACAAAAACATCAGGAAGAAAGTGCATTTCTATTTTCACTATACCATCTCCCGTACAGGCTTCACATCTGCCGCCACGCACATTAAAACTAAAACGGCCTTGCTTGTAGCCACGCATCTTTGCATCATTTGTGGATGCAAAAAGGGCTCTTATTTTGTCAAAAACCCCTGTATACGTGGCAGGGTTCGAACGAGGTGTACGACCTATCGGCGACTGGTCTATGTTTATAACCTTGTCAAGGTGTTCTATGCCAAGAATATCCTTGTGAGAGCCAGCCTTTGTTTTTGCTCTGTTTAATTTTGCTGCCAGCTTTTTGTAAAGAATTTCATTAACAAGTGAGCTTTTCCCGGAGCCTGAAACCCCTGTAACACATATAAAAAGACCAATAGGAAATTTTACGTTTATATTTTTAAGATTGTTTTCACTGGCTCCCGTAACCTCAACATATTTCCCGTTTGGCTGGCGTCTTTGCGGTCTCAGTTTTATAGACTTTACTCCACTTAAATACTGACCTGTAATGGAATTCGGGTTTTTCATTATCTCCTCTATCGTTCCTTGAGCTACAATTGAGCCTCCATTAACTCCCGCACCCGGACCCATATCAATAATAAAATCTGAGCTTCTCATGGTATCCTCATCATGCTCTACAACTATGAGGGTGTTACCCAGATCCTTCAAATGGGTTAATGTCGCAAGCAGCCTTGAATTGTCCCGTTGATGCAGACCTATGCTAGGCTCATCAAGTATATACAGCACCCCCATAAGCCCTGAGCCAATTTGCGTAGCTAAGCGTATGCGTTGTGCTTCCCCACCGGATAATGAGCCCGCCGCTCTCGCCAAGGTGAGATAATCAAGCCCCACATCCTTTAAGAAATTTAACCGCGCATGTATCTCCTTAAGAATCTGATGGGCTATAAGGGTTTCCCTCTCTGTGAATTTTATGCTGTTAAAAAAATCAATACAGTCTATAACCGGCAGTTTGGTAATTTCAGAAATGTTCTTCGCGCCAATCGTAACAGCAAGAGTTTCTTTTTTTAACCTGTTACCATTACACGAAGGGCAGGGTTTTTGGCTCATAAAGTCCTCATAATATTCTTTCATTCCCTGGGATTTTGTTTCCATATAACGTCGTTCCATGCTGTTGATGACACCCTCAAACGTGGACATGAAGCTTCCGCTGCTGTTTTGCCTTTTATATTTGAATTTAATTTTCTCTCCGCCGGTGCCATAAAGCACTTTATCCAAGTGTTCCTTGGAGAGCTCATTAAGAGGTGTATCAATGCTAAACCCATAATGCTCGGCAAGACCTGTCAGATACATACGCCCGTAACCATCACCATTAGTGAAATTCCAGCCTCCTACATTAAGAGCGCCATTGGCTAGTGATTTTGTGGGGTCAATAATAATGAGATCAGGATCAATTTTTAGCAGAGAGCCCAAGCCACCACATGCGGGGCAAGCACCAAAAGGATTATTAAATGAAAACATTCGAGGAGTAAGCTCTTCAAGACTTATCCCACAATCCGAACAAGCATAATTGGAGCTGAACAGCATTTCTTCTTTTTCGATTACATCAACAAGAAGTATACCCCCGGACAAGCGGAGAACCGTTTCAACAGAGTCGGTAAGCCTTTTGTGTATATCTGGTCTTACAATAAGCCTGTCTACAACTATTTCGATATAATGCTTTTTGTTTTTATCCAACGTTATTTCTTCCTGGATATCGTATATGGAACCGTCAACACGAATACGAGCGTATCCGCTTTTTCTGGCATCCTTTATAAGCTTTGTATACTCGCCCTTCCTGCCTCTTACAACAGGTGCTAAAAGCTGAATCCTTGTGCCTTCCTCCAAAAGCAAAATATTATCAACCATTTGATCAACAGTTTGCTGAGAAATTTCTTTGCCACATTCGGGGCAATGAGGGATACCTATTCGAGCATACAAAAGCCTGAAATAATCGTATATTTCGGTAACCGTACCCACAGTGGAACGGGGGTTACGGCTTGTGGTTTTCTGATCAATGGATATTGCAGGCGACAAACCTTCTATATATTCCACATCGGGCTTTTCCATGAGACCCAAAAACTGACGAGCATAAGAGGATAGCGATTCCATGTACCGTCTTTGACCTTCGGCATAAATGGTGTCAAAGGCCAGCGAGGATTTTCCCGAACCGCTGAGTCCGGTGATAACTACTAATTTATCTCGTGGAATTTCCACATCAATGTTTTTTAAGTTGTGCTCACAAGCACCTTTTATATATATACTGCTGTTTTTCATATGCTTCCGCTCCGTATATTTCACAATTTATAACGAGGCTTAGATGTCCCTCACCTCTTCGCGTATTATCAACCATTCTGGTTGAAAAACGCTTGGAGGCGGGTACATATTTCTCACAACAAGCGGTGAGTCAAAATCTCCCGCCTAGGATGCATAGGCGAGCAGTAGGCAGAGCCTACGACCACTCAAGCCTTGCTTGCGACCAGCCTCGTTGAAATGGTGTGTTGAAGTTGCCAAGCAATTTCTTCCATTTTTTTATAATTTATGGAATCCTAAGGAGTAAATTTAGATGGCACATGTTTTAGTTACAAGTGAATATTTTGGAAAATTCGATACAACTGCAAGAGAAATGCTAATAAATGCAGGGCATATTGTGATTGATAACCCATATGGGCATAAGTTTCTGTCTTCTGAGGAGATAATTCCACACGCCGAAAAAGCAGAGGCACTTATTTGTGATTTAGAAAAAATAACAAAAGAGGTTATTGATGCCGCTCCGAATCTCAAAATTATTGCCAGGAGGGGTGTTGGCGTTGATAGTATCGATTGTGAATATGCCAAGCAGAAAAATATTGAAGTAGCGATCACACAGGGTGTAGTGGAAGCACCTGTTGCAGAATTGGTAATGGGGTATATACTTCACTTTTCCAGAAAGATTTGCATTATGAATGAAGATATGCACCGTAATATTTGGAATAAGATAATGAACAATAGTGTTGATAAAAAGGTCTTGGGGATTGTCGGAATGGGAAAAATCGCTATTGAAGTAGCTCGGAGAGCAACATCCTTTGGTATGGAAATTCTTTATTATGATTTGCATGAAAATCCGGTTGCTGAAGCTGATTTTGGCGCAAAATATTCTTCTTTAGATGAATTACTAGAATCAGCCGATTTTGTTACCATACATACTACACTCAACAAAGAAACAAAAAGCCTTTTTAACTATAACACTATTTCAAAAATGAAAAAAAGTGCATACCTGATTAACACAGCCAGAGGTGCAATTGTTGATGAAGTTGGGTTGGAAAAAGCGCTGAAGGAACATAAAATCGCTGGTGCGGCAATTGATGTTTTTGAAGTAGAACCGAAAACAGACAGTGTATTGGCAAACCTGGATAATGTTGTTTTAACTCCACATACAGCTTCATTTACAAAGGAAACCTTTATAAAAATGGATATTATATCAGCTCAAAATATCATTAGATATTTTAAAAACAAAAAGTAATAAATAGGGAGGTTTTTTGATAATGCAAAGCAAAAAGGCAGGCAAGGTCACAGGTTACAAAGAAGGTATAATGAAAAGAATTGAAATTGGCAATTTTCAAACCTTTGAATACCATTTCCCATTTAATTATGAAAATGTGAACGTAGTTCGCAATTATCACGGCGGAGAAACACATGGTATGGAATCCAATCCGATTAATTCCTATATGCCTGAGCCTGAGCGAAGACCGTCTGACTATATTGAAATTGAGGAAAATAAAGGGATCGTTTCCGTAGAGGTTATCGGAAGCGCATGCACACCACCCGGATTCGTCATGCTTTCTGCAGAGCCCATGGATGATTTCAGGCGACAAGATGAAATTCCCGGTCTTATGCCTGTAAGATTCAGGATAAACAACCTTTGGGGCATGCATCTAAGAGTCGATCAATGGTATGCAAGTAATGACGTCGGCCCGAGGTGCCAAGACAACGTACCGCCATATGAAGAAATCCCACAGGGCTTTATTGATCATATGCCGAAATTTGCGGGAAAGAAGATGAAGATGGATTATCGCGATATGCCTATAGCCGGTATGAGCTGCGCACTCTTCAGCATACCCAGATCCAAAAGCATTAAAATTATGGCTGGTAGTGAAGTTCTGGGCTGGCATGACGACCATTATCCAGACGATTCGCATTATTCGATTCGCATGATTCGTGTAACAGTATGCGATGTTATTAAATGATTAAATCCCCGAATGGAGGCAGCCATGCATTATCTTACTCAAGCTGGTCGTAAAATCGGCAAAAACAAATTTTTATATATAATGTTAGTACCCATGGTTCTATACTATGTGCTTTTTCATTACATGCCTATGTATGGCGCACAAATTGCATTTCGGGACTATTTGCCTTCCATCGGGATATGGGAGAGCCCATGGGTAGGAATGACTTATTTTAAACAGTTTTTCAATTCCGTTTATTTCGGAAGATTGATGAGGAACACGTTATTAATTAACCTGTATGATTTATTGGTTGGTTTTACCTTTACCGTTGCTTTAGCATTGTTAATTAACGAGGTCACAAGCAGAAGATATAAAAAATTTGTTCAAACAGTGTTATACATGCCTCATTTTATATCTGTTGTTGTGCTGGCTGGCTTAGTTGTTTCATTTTTATCCCCATCTGGTCCAATAAACAATTTGATACGAATGTTAGGTGGAGAAACCATTAGATTCATGCAGGAAAAAACATGGTATAGAACGATTTTCGTATTTTCGGGGATATGGCAGGATGCAGGCTGGGGTACCATTGTATACCTCGCCGCTCTTACAAACATTGATATAAGTCTTTATGAGGCGGCGATCGCTGATGGGGCAAGTCGGTTTAAGCGAATGCTGTATATAACAATACCCTGTATAATGCCTACAGTCATTGTCATGCTAATACTCCGCATGGGCAACATCTTTACGGTGGGCTTTGAAAAAACCATGCTGTTGTATAACGAACTCACTTATGAGACGGCAGATGTTATAGCAACATATGTTTATCGGCGAGGTATTATTGGCGCTGAATATAGTTTTTCTACTGCTGTTGGACTATATAATTCTGTTTTGAACCTTGCAACCATCGTAATATTTAATGCAATAAGCAAAAAAGCGAATGACATTGGGCTCTGGTGAGCAAAGGAGAGCATAGGATGTTTTTTAAAAAGAAGAGTACCGGAGATATTATATTCGAGACAATTATATATGTAATACTCACAGCCGCTTGCATTGTTGTATTATACCCATTAATACTGATTGCTAGCCAGTCATTTAGCGATCCTTTCCTTGTGATGCGTGGCGAAGTAAAATTACTGCCTAAAGGCTTCAACCTAAAAATATACCAATCGGTGCTTCAGCATAGCGAACTTTGGAACAGCTATAAAAATACGATCATTTATACTTTTATAGGTACTGCAGTAAGCGTAAGTGCCACAGCTATAAGTGCATATCCCCTATCGAGGAAAGATATGTACGGATATAAATTCTTCAATTTGTTTGCCATCGTAACAATGTTTATTTCCGGTGGTATGATTCCGCTGTATTTACAGGTATCGAACCTCAATTTGATTAATTCAATGTGGTCTGTTATATTACCAAGCGCTATCTCAACATTTAATCTTATTGTTATGAAAAGCTTTTATTCTACGTCCATACCATCGGAAATAAACGATGCAGCTGCAATAGACGGATGCAACGATATACATTTTTTTGTCAAAATTGTTTTGCCTTTGTCTAGCTCAATTCTAGCAGTCATGGTTTTGTTTTATGGGGTAAGGCAATGGAATTCATGGGTTTCACCGCTTTTATACCTTGTAGATCGTAAGAAATACCCACTACAATTGATACTGCGCGAAATACTTCTTCAAAATCAGGTGTCATCTTTATCGGACGCAGCATTAAGTGATCAGATCATGATTGGGGAAACAATTAAATATGCAGTAATGGTTGTATCGACTATCCCCATTTTATGTTTATACCCCTTCCTTCAGAAATATTTCGTCAAGGGTGTGATGATGGGTGCTCTGAAAGGATAGGCGCACACGAAATCAGCTTCTTAAAGCAGTTGATAATAAACAATTTTTCTAAATAACTAATTAACAAGGAGGTATTTAAAATGAGAAAGTTAACGAAGGGAATTTCATTACTATTATGCGCAGCATTTGTTTTTATGCTTGCAGCATGCGTAAACCCAACTCCGGCACCCGAAACAACGCAGACAACCTCTGCACCGGCAGGCACTGATGCGACTGAACCCGCCCCCAACCCAATAACAGGATTGAAAGAAAAAATAACTATTACGGTCCTAACACAAAAAGAAGCAACGGAACTAGAACCTTTCGAAAACATGGAAGTCTTTAAAATTATGGAAGAACGCACAAATATCGCAGTAAAATTTGACCAACCTGCCAAAACAAACTTTGCAGAAAGATACAGCATTGTAATGGCATCTAAAGAATTGCCAGACGTAATCACTGTCATGCCTATAGGGGATGTACCGAAATATGCATCCGCCAAAACCATAATTGAAATGACAGATATAATTGACAAAGAAATGCCTAACTTAAGCAGATATATGGCTGAGTTCCCCGATATCAAAGCCGGAATTAGAGGATTAGACGGTAAAATCTATTCAATCCCCACAAAAGTATATGATTACACAGAATGGAATAACCCCATAATTGTGCGTGGAGACTGGCTTGAGAAACTGAA
Organism: Clostridiales bacterium; assembly: GCA_036768735.1. Lineage (GTDB taxonomy): Bacteria > Bacillota > Clostridia > DSM-8532 > DSM-8532 > JAAYGP01. The sequence continues at coordinate 7,458 of DAIPML010000166.1, forward strand.
GATCGATATGCCGAAGAACATTGATGATGTGTACAATATGTGGATGGCTATAAAAAATGGGGATCCTAATGGAAATAAGGAAAAGGACGAGATACCTTATACTGCAAGAGATGGCAAAGAACGGATCCGCAGTTTTCTTACAGCGTTTGGCGTTAAGGACGGATTCTATAATGATCCGGCTACAAATAAGATTAAGTTTGGTGTATTAGAACCGGGATATAAGCAAGGTATTGAATGGCTTAGAAAATGTCATGATGATGGGTTGATTGACCCTGATCTACCTTCTGCAAGTGAGGCTACTTTGCAAGCAAAGGTAGCACAGGACATTGCTGGTTCTTGGCGTGGTGGTATGCGCGGTAATTTTGCCACATATCAGTCTACCTTTGAAGACAAAATTCCAGGCTTTAAGGTTGTTGGTGTACCTACTATAGAATCAGTAACTGGCAAACATTTACATCAT
>DAIPML010000167.1:0-7863 GCA_036768735.1 Clostridiales bacterium
AGTTAGAAATGCATGAGCAACGTGTAATTGAAATTTACCGAGGTTTATCTGATATTGAGGACAACTTTAAGGTTTCGAAAAGTGATTTGGATATACAACCGGTTCATGTCTCCCGTAAAGATCGAATAAATGCACATGTCCTTACCTGCTTTATATCTCTGGTTATTTTACGCCTGATTCAGAAGAAAACTGATTACAGGTTTACACCTGAACAGATTATTACCTGTCTTAATAAGATCAGTTGTAGTCTTGAACACACAAACCTTTATTTGTTTGACTATCGCAGTAATATTTCAGATTGTATTGGAGAAGCTTTCGGTATTGATTTTACACAGAAAAGACTGCGTCTTAGTGAAATAAAAAATATTTTAGCATCATCCAAAAAGTGAGAATTATGCTACACTTTTATGCAAACAACAAGATCCGCAAACCGCCTAATCAAAGGCGGTTCAGAGGTATATTTCACTTTTTAGTTGTTAAACGGAGGATTATACAACATGTTTTCCTTAGAATACAAGTTATTCGCTAAAACATTCCACACAAATGCAACTTTTTGTTACTGTTTTGAGGTAACCGAGGAGACATAGGGGTGCACAGCAATCGTTTGATAAAAGGTGTTTACCACCATACCTTAGATGCCAGCTCCATATGCATAAAGTAGTGTACTTTCATTTGTATTAATCTAAAATAGCGGTTACTCTCCCGGAGAAAACCTTTGTGATAGTATCCAGAAGCTCTCTATTGGCTATGCCGGATGAATTGTGCACAATTATCTTCTCAGGTGCTGCTGAAATTAGAAAGCTGATTAGAAGATCATCTTCCTTAATTGTGCCATCCATCTGTTCATCTGCCCATTCATTAAACCACTGGTCTGATATTCTGTCCATGTTTTCATCGTAAATTGAAAAGCTAGAGTCTTTTTCTGCAATTATATGAACACAATGAAATTTTGGTTTTTGCATTTTGACAAAACAAGTTAATAGCTTAATAAACTCTTGGTACTCTCTTTCTATAAGATATTGGCGTACAGCCCAATCCATTATTTCTTCAAGATCTTTGACATATTCCTTCATCCTGAAAGTTACAAAGCCTTCTAGGATAATATGATTGCTTTGGTTAAGAAAATCGGTAAGCTTTCTTGTAATAAGGTTTCTCCTTCGAATCCGAATAACTGTGTCAAAAAAATTCTGACTGCTTTCTTGCAGCTTTTTTTGTGCAATAACTATTATCTCATGACGTTCGGCAGGCAGCAAATACCCATAGTTCTTTTTTGCTATTCGGCTTAAAAGCATACTGTCATATGCAGTTGTAAGATAATCCGCAAGCACAGACGATAATTGCTCAACAAAAGTATAAGACTCTTTTTGTTTTTCCTTTTTATAGCATTCCACAGCAATAAGACCGTCATCATATTCTTGATTCAGCTTATAGTTTTCACCATCGGGTTCTATTTTTTCAAGCTCTTTTTGCAAAAAAGTATAAAGCTCACTAGCTCCGTCACCTGCTGTAATTCGGACAGGCAGCATATTCACACTTCCTTTCAAGCAGTAGTATATGAAGGTCTGAAAGTGCGTATTCTATTATACAGCATGTAAAAAATACTAATGTCATAATTCTCTTTTTTTCCACTTTACTACCGCTTTTCAGCTAACTTGCTGTATCAAAAATTGAACGATTTTTTATATAATATTCATATCTTTATCTTAAGGTGCACGATTATAACGTTTTTACTCAACTATGCAACAGTATTTTAGACGCTATGTTGGGAAAGTTGAGTTGTTTTTTACAACGTTATTTCAAAAACATGAACACCGGAAAAATAATTGTAATTATAATGAAACTTTTCTTAGACTTCTTCCGTCTAATATAGGTGAACTTGTTCAACTAAAGCAAGCATAAAACATTTTTACGTAGAAAAACACGTAATGGATCTCGAAAGGCTCTGCCTTAACCGAAAAAGAAATCGGTTTATCCCCTGACACGTGTTTTTAACCACAAAACCAAAGTGGGCTTCGCCCACACCCCAATATAGTAACTCACAAATGCAAAACATAAATATTATTGTTTTTTATTTATGTTTTACATCAGTAAAGTCACTAAAATGCAAGTTAAGCAAGAGTTTTAGGGGGTTTGATGAGCAAACAATTTCTTTGTAATAAAATGTTTCTGTTTGTTTGACCTTTATTAATTTACTGCAAAAAGGTGGATTAAAATAATGAAAAAAATAGGGTTAGCCCTTGTTTGCATATTTGTACTTGTTCTTGTGCCGGGCTGTAACGACACAACAGAACACGAAAATTGGTACACGAATGATAGTGAATTGATCAACAAAATACCTTTTAACCCTCCCGAGAAAGAGCAAGTAGAGTGGATTACAATGACGGGAGGGCTTGGTAACATTACGACTGAAATAATGTATTCAGGTCTGAATGATGATGTTATAGAAAAAGTTATTGATATGATTAGCCAATATACTGATATTTATAGCATCGATAGCAAATACATTGAAACTATATTTCCAAAAATACGTCCAATTGGCATTATCATTTCCTCTAAAAATAACTGCTGCTATTACCTATGGCCATTTTATGATATTGTAAATCATAGCGATGGCTGGACAGTAACTACATTAACAGATCGGTGTATACTGCAGATCGAAGCGGAAGACAAAAATAACTTTTATACCGTTTTTTCAGAAGAAATCGCTGATTATCTTATGAACGGTTGGAAAGATGATATGCCTGAAATTGAAGAGAAATCAGGTTTATTCCACCTACCAAAATAGTCCGAAACGTCTCTATGCACTTTAGATCAAGTATATCCACCCCTATTGTTTTAACCTGCATCGTCAATATTTTACACCCTTTGTTTTTTTCGTAATTTTCTTTTCTTTTCTTTTTGAAAATACTGCAAATTTGTTTAAATTGGTAGAAATATTTTGTTTTTAACGGTATAATTATAGTATTAATATACAACTGCAGGAATGGTGGGGTTTTATGCATGTATATACGAGTGGGGCATTTGATTTACCATCCGAACACATAATAAAGCTTAGTATTGATTCAATAGGTCCTGGAATGGGTGCTATAATTGTAATAATAATTCTTATTTATACTTCCATTTCATACTATTATAATCGCAATGGTTCATCGCTGCATAGCATAGTGATACTGCAGCTTTCATTTTTCTTTCTTTTATTTGGTTATGCTATGTATTCGACATCCACAACCGTGGCTGCAGTTGATTTTTGGACCAGAATAAGCTATATGGGATTTTCTCTTTCCCCAGTTTTTGGTGTTTCGTTTATTGAGAGCGTTGTACAGCGTTCTTTTAAAAAATTAAAATTTATAACAATAATAAATTGCTTTATTTGTATCGCACTCGTTTGGTTTGAAGATAAATGGATTATTACACGGACGGTTCACCTCACAAATCACCCTACAATGGCGAAGGGTATGGGGTTTAATCTCCTTTTAGTTTATATTATGGGTTATCTATTAACCTGCTACATAGTGTTTTTAAGATATTACATTAAACACCCCGAGTGCCGGTCACTTTATTGGCCGCTTGCAGTTGGCTTTACAGGCTGGGCAGCGTCAGGTTTTTATGGGGCTTTGAATGCAGCAAGCATAATTCGTCTCGTTGATTTTCCGTGGGTGGGACCGGTTATTATGATGATTGCAACTGCTCTTTATCAGGGAAAGCTTTTATCTATTCGTAGTAAAGAGCTGGAAAATGCTATAAAAGAAAAGGATATTTTATATGAGCAGATGATTCATGATGACCTTACCGGCGTTTTAAATCGGAATTACCTGATGCATAATTTAGGACAATATATTAATCAACCGTCTTTTTATTCACTGGAACACTGCCTTTTGTTTATTGATCTTGATAATTTTAAAATGATTAATGAGGTGTACGGACACCAAGGTGGTGACGCACTACTGCGTCTTGTAGGCAGAATTTTAAAAGAAACCTGTAGAAAATCAGACATACCCTCACGCTTTGGTGGTGATGAATTTCTTGTTTATCTTTATGATTGTAATGAGGAGCAAGCTGTTAAGATCGCCCGAAGAATTCAGGAATGTTATGCTAAAGATTTCAATGACATTATTAATAGGACTCCTGAAGTTTGTGCCGGCTTGTGTATAGGCATCAGTTCCTCTCGTCATTGGACAAAAACTATTTCAGAGATCATTGACCAGCCTGACTTTGCAATGTATGAAGCAAAAAGGGCTGGTAAAAATAAAATTGGTGTTTTTGCAGGTCATAAAAATACTATGAATGATACAATTCATGCAGTAAATTTAGTTTAACAAATCATTCTCTTAGAATTCAGATGTTACCTTGTCTTTTCAGTTCGTGCACGCCTACCAAGAACTACACATTTAATTGACATCCTGTAAAACTGTGTTTACAATGGTTTAAGAGGTGAAGAAATGTTTAATAAAATATTTGCAGGACGTAACGGGATAGACAGATATTCTATTTTTTTAGCTTTATTTGCATTGATTTTTCTCCCATATCCATATATCTGGATTATAAGCAGTATCATTTTTGCCTATTCGGTTTTCAGAGCTTTTTCTAAAAATATAGATAACCGGAAAAGAGAACTGTATAAATTTGATGAAATAAATAGAGCTTTTGCAATGAAAATAATGAAATTATTTTATTGGTTCAGGAATATGTTCCGGAAATATCTAAGCAATTTTCAAAAAACTAAAACAAGAATCAGTCAGAGAAAACAATTTCTTTTTATAAAATGTCCTAAATGTAAAAAGACTCTTCGACTGCCCAGACACAAGGGCAAGCTTCAAGCAACCTGCCCTGTGTGCAGTACGGAATTCATCAAAAAAACCTAAATTTATAAAGGATTAATTTTTAACTATACCTGCTGATTATATGTTTGGTTTACCGCTGCAAGATACTTAAAATCAGGCTTCACTATCTGATCCATTAAATACGCAGAGGTTTCTGAGCCGTATGCTCTGTTTCTGTTTAGATCACGGATTATTTCATTGGACTTCTTAATACCAATACCATGGCCATAATAATATTCGTTTAAAAGCATTATAGCATTTTCACCCTGCCATTCCGGAGTATCAGGGTTTACGTCCGGGTTTTTAAAATATAAGCAATCCCCGGGTAGAGCATTCTTTACACCTCTATATGTACGAACCCCAAGATCCTTGTCTAGATACATCCAATCCATCAGATAAATGTTGGAAAATAGCCTGTCAAAGAGTTCCGGCGGTAGAACCTCAATTAATCCCAGGTAAAATACTATAACTATTGCTGTTGCACATTCTGTGCCATATAACTTGCTGTTTTTATAGATGTCACGGATTGCTTCGTGAGGATTAGCATTTTCATTTAATCTGAATCCACCTTCCTGTGTTCTAGTCCAGTAGTTGGTATTGCACATTGAATCCTTAAAAAGTCTAAATGTGAAAAAGCTGTTATTTAATTTTTCAGAAGCATTAACAATTTCTTTCCTTGAATCCAACTCAAATTCAAAAGACTTCATTGACGAATATGAATAAACCGCATCGCTTTCCGCCATTTTTTTTGTAATCTGCCATTTTGTGCTTCCTGCTGGGTATAACCTTTGAATGGAGTCATCTGTAATTAAATTCCTTTCAACCTGTATCATTTGCCCTCTCTCCTTGTAAAATCTTTTAATACATAATATGAAGATGGGACAAAAATGGGATTATGTTACCTGAACCTTAAAAATGCTTTAGTGCTGCTGATGACAACGTAAAAAATAATTTTAAAAAGATATTGACATAGAATATACTTAGTTGTATTATTGTATTAAGTGCTTAATACAATAATACAAAGGAGTGATCAAATGCCTTGGGAATTTAAATCAGATCGCCCGATATATGCACAATTGATAGAGCAGATAGAGCTGAAAATATGTTCAGGCGAGTATTCTCCAGGTTCAAAGCTTCCTTCTGTCAGGGAGCTGGCACAAGAGATATCGGTAAATCCCAACACCCTACAAAGAGCTTTTGCAAAATTGGAGGAAGATGGACTTTTGTTTACTAATCGAACGAGTGGAAGATTTGTAACGGAGGATATGAATATGATTTGCAGTATAAAATCAAAAATAGCTAAGGAACATGTGCAGCAGTTTCTGGAGAACATGAAAAAGCTCGGTTTTGAAACAGCAGAAATTATAAAAATGCTAAAAACGATGCTGGAGGAGATGAAGAAATGAGACAAATTTTAGAATGTAAGAACCTTACTAAAAGCTTTGGTTCTGTGAAAGCTCTTGACTCAGTCAATCTGAACATAGAGCGAGGAAGAATTGTAGGGTTGTTAGGTCCAAACGGAAGCGGTAAAAGTACATTTTTAAAAATATGCAATGAGTTATTAACACCATCAAGTGGTGAAATCCGTATTGGGGGATTTAAACCAGGTTTAGAAACAAAAAAAATAGTATCTTACCTTCCGGAAAAAAGCTACCTTAATGACTGGATGAGGGTTTCAGAGATAATTAGATTTTTTAAGGACTTTTACTCTGATTTTAGCGAAAAAAAAGCTTATGACATGCTAAAAAGCTTAAACATTGATGCCAGTTGTAAGCTGAAAACACTATCAAAAGGAACAAAGGAAAAAGTTCAACTGATTCTTGTTATGAGTAGAAGAGCTGAGTTGTATTTACTGGATGAGCCAATAGGTGGTGTTGATCCGGCTGCAAGAGATTATATCCTCGATACAATCCTTAAAAATTATAGCGAAGATGCAACAATCATACTGTCCACTCACCTTATAGCAGATATTGAAAAAATTCTTGATGATATAGTTTTCCTTAAGAACGGTCAAGTTGCTCTTACAAAATCAGTTGATGATATTCGTGATGAATATGGTAAGTCTGTGGATGCACTATTCAGGGAGGTGTTTAGATGTTACGAAAATTGATGAAATACGAATTTAAAGCAACGGCACGTTGGTTCTTCCCGTTATATATTGCCATCGTCTTGTTTGCTCTTATTAGTAGGACTTTAATTTCAACTCAGAGTGTAGAAAATGATATTATAAATAATCTCAGAGGGATATTAACAACAATATCAATATTGGCATACGTCTTGTTATTCGTTGGGACTATGGTAATAAGCCTGGTGGTTGTCGTTCAAAGGTTTTACAAAAGCCTGCTGGGCGATGAGGGTTATCTGATGTTTACTCTTCCGGTGAAGACATGGCAGCATACGACAAGCAAGCTTCTTATAGCCATGCTTTGGAGTATATTAAGCGCGCTAATTGGCTTCTTTTCTATCATCCTATTTATTCCGTCGGGAGAAATGAGTAAAATGATCAATGAGTTGTCTGAAATAATGGGAGTCTTTAATGCATCGTTCTTTATATTAGGGGGCCTTATACTACTTATAAACATTGCTCGCACTATTATTGAGATATATGCGGCTATTTCTCTGGGTCATATATTCAACAAGCACAGGATTATTTTGTCATTTGCTTTCTATATAGGAATTAACACCATAAGCCAAGTTGTATATATGCTGATTTTACCTTTCGTGTCTTCGCCCTTTGTAAAAGTAATATCGGAAGATATTTCATATGGAGTTAGTATTGAATATAATTCATTCCCTTTTGCAAATATGCTTCCGCAACTTATGACTTTATCTGTAATCATTTTAGTTATTTCAATTATTTTGTCGGCAGGTTACTATATAGCAACAAATTACCTGTTGAAAACAAAGCTCAATCTTGAGTAAACGGTGCGTATTAAAAAAATATACAGAAGTATCAGGTGGTTCCTTGTTCCCCTGGTACTTCTGCTATGTTTTAGTTGAAGTATGCAAATGGTGATTGTGTATCAGTTTGTTCTCTTTCGAA
>DAIPML010000168.1:0-7845 GCA_036768735.1 Clostridiales bacterium
AGTTAAACCTGCAGGAAAAAGTCGTTTCACGACTTTCTGGGGAGCAATCATAATAAAACTATACATAATTGTTTTTGGCAGATAAACGGGTTAAAAAGTTGAGAATGAAGTGAGAGGATTTATTGCGATAATGGAGAAAAAACGCAGGAAGGTCGGAATTAAAGCTGACGGCAGCAGCGCAAGCCTGATGTATACAATAAATGCCATATCACACCTTAGCAGGGATGAATTTGAGTTGCTCAAAAAGCTTCGTTCTAATAGTGATGATCTTAAAAATATCTTTAAAAGAAATGAAATAGAATCACTTCCGGAAGTACAAAAAATCATAAAAGATTTCAATGTTAAATCCATTCGGGATGTTATAGAAATTATGGAAAATTTTAAGCTCTTTGAAATTTATCATTTTTAACCGATAAATATATTATAGTTATCTCCCAGAAAGTCACAAAGTGACTTTCCGATGGAATTTAAGGTTTCTTAAATTCCATCAGCTTCCGAAAGAAGGCCGGATGCCGGATAACCATATTGTGATTGCACCAGGTTGCAGCAAGCTGCAACTTCCTGCAGGAAAAAGTCGTTTCACGACTTTCTGGGAAGCAATCATATTATAGAAATTTAGACCATTATTTACCGGAGTATTGTCATGGGTAAAATATTAATAACCCATTCATGACAACTGTTTTGCGTACAATCTTTGCTGCATAAACAAGAAGCAATACTAAAGTTTTGTATGGATTCGGAGGGTTTAACATTGGACAAAAAAATAAATATTAAGATAAGCGCATGCTTGCCGGAGATGGTAACAGCAGAGACCATATATAATGATTATGGTGCTGTAATTGTATGGGAAAAAACAGAACTGGATCAGAGCTTAATTAATAGGTTAAAGGATTTGGGAATTGAACACGTTCAGGTGTATGAATCGAGTATGCCTTATAACAGAAAAAAAAGAGAAGTAAAGCCCAGTAAAGTGGAAGAAGTACATTTTACAGAATCCTATGAAAGGAATACAGATGAATTCAAGACAATACTCCGCGATCTGTCCGCCGGTAAAACTTCCAGTATTCAAAAAACTCATGAGATTGTTGAATCCGTTTATGAAAGAAAAGAGCATAAAAGAGAAATAATAGACTGTATCACCCAAATTCGTAAGGTAGATGAATACACATATTACCATTCGTTAAACGTATCTATGCTTTCTATGCTTATAGGAAAATGGATGAGGCTAATGCCGGATGACATAAAAATGCTTACGCAAGCAGGTCTTTTACATGATATCGGAAAGTGCCGTGTTCCGGTTGCCATAATAAATAAACCGGACAAGCTTAGCATAGAAGAATGCGATGAGATGAAAAAGCATTCTGAATACGGATACTATCTTGTCCAATACATGGAAGGAATGGACAGAAGGGTTTTAGAAACAATTTTGTACCACCATGAAAGGGAGGATGGTTCAGGTTACCCAATGGGTCTTAACGGCGATCAGATTCCCTTGTTTGCAAAGATTGTTGCTGTTGCTGACACCTTTGATGCAATGACAGCAAATCGGGCTTACAGGCTGAAGTCATCACCCTTCAATGTTTTTGAATTAATGCAAAACGGCTGCTTTGGCTACCTTGATCCTGTTATATTAAAAGCGTTTCTCATGAATATTTCCCCGTATTATGTGGGAAGCAAGGTTAGGCTAAGTGACGGAAGAATTGCTGAAGTCGTATATATTAACAATCAGCAATATGGAAAACCGGTTCTTAGAGCAGGCGAAGATTATTTGGACATGTCTGTTGCTAAAAACTTAACCATAATAGAGTTGTTGTAGAAATATAGGGAAACTATATTTGCCATGTATGGCATAAAAACTAATATATACTTACTCTACTTTCCCACCTCAGCTTGCGAGTAGTATTTTGAGGCGCTGGTACCGACATAGCGAGGTGTGATATCACACCGCCGTCGGTAGCCTGCTGTGTAGGCAAACGCCCAAAATACTGTGGGAGAAAGTTGAGTATACTTAATTAAACAGTCACTGTCGGTGGCTGTTTATTCGTGGAAAAGGTATTGTAACTTAGCGAAAAAATCTATACAATAATATTATGGTTATCACTCGGAAAGTCACAAAGTGACTTTCTAATGAAATTAATGAAAGGGAGGTCTACTCGTGGCAACCAGATCAAAAAGCATACTTTTTGTTATTTTCCTCCTTTTCGGTATGGTCATTACAATGCAGTTAAGAAGCATTTTGCTTGCTCAGCAGCAGAAATCAAAGGAGCAAACCTCTATTCAATCTCTATCAACCGAGTTGGAACAGGTTAAAACGGAAGGGCTTGAGCTGCAGGAAAATCTGCGAATGCTTGAAGAAGAGATGGAGGAAATCATTAAAAGGTTCGACAGCGGAGATAACCCCACGCTAAATGAATTGGTGAAGACAAGGAAGAATATGCAGCTTATAAATGGGTTTACCAGTGTAAGGGGAGATGGCGTGGTTATAACATTAAATGATGCTCCTGCCAAGACGGAAGTGGATCCAAATGAGCTTATAATACATGATTCTGATATAACAGCCATATTAAACGACTTAAAAGCAGCGGGAGCACAAGCCCTAGCGATAAATGACGAAAGGATAATTGCCACCAGTAAGCAGCTTTGTACAGGTCCGACAATACTAATTAACAAAAGCCGCTATCCGGTGCCATATATAATTAAAGCTATTGGTGATCAGGAAGCATTATATAGCGCATTGGAACAAAGTGAGTCAGTGTTCATTATGCGGATATACAACATTCGTGTTGATATCCGAAAAGAAAAAGATATTTTAGTTCCCAGATTTAAAGTCTATGAGAGCATTGACAAGATGATATCCGGTATGGAGGTAGTTGATAAATGAAGTTTTTTAAAGTAGCATCATTAACTTTTGTATGTCTGTTATTGGGTATTGTTATTGCTACACAGTACAGGAGTGTCAAGGTTATTAATTCCCTCTCTGTTTATGAGCAGCAGCGATCCAGTGATTTAATAACCGATCTTTTACGCGAAAAGAGGAATAATGAGCAGCTTCAGCAGAGAATAAATGAACTGCAAAAGGATTTGGAAACATACCGCACCAGCAGCAGTAATGTTACAGAAACAATTGCAGAGTTAAACGAATATGTTCTTAAGCTTCAAATACTTGCCGGTCTTAAAACTGTTAAAGGAGCCGGAGTTATTGTATCTATTGACAGTATAGGTGATGCATTGCTTGATGACAGTCACATTCTTTCTGTTTTAAACGAGCTGAGAGCTACAGATGTACAAGCACTTGCAGTAAACGACGAACGGATTATTGCCACCAGTGAGGTTAGGAGAGCCGGCAGCTATATGACTGTAAACGGCAGAAAGCTTCTTCCGCCATATGTTATCAAGGCTATTGCCGATCCTGAAAATCTTGAAAGCTCTCTTAAAATTATGTCAGGTGTTGTTGATACATTGAAGTATTATAATCTTAAGGTGGAGGTAAAAAAGGAAGAAAACATTATAATACCGGCTGTTCGTGATGATGGAACAGTTTTAAGACACGATCTTCTAACGCCGGTTGATTAAGTGGTATTTTTTCATAAAGAAATTATATATATAGTAATAGGAATTCTAAGAGCAATTAAAAGGGGTACAACTTAAAAATCGTATCTTTTTATCCATATGCAGCTGCAAACCGCATAGTGGAAGTGCTCTTTTTTTATTGGAGTAGAAGGCATGAATCAAAAAAAACTTATCACTTTCCTCTCAGGATTGCTGACTGTTTTTCTATTTTCCATAATTATCAGTTCAAAAATCTCATCCGCTCACAAAGAAGAATATCTCACATTATTTCAGCTGAGCTACAATGATATGGACTTTAATGAAGAAATTACAGGAGGCTTTGATGAAAGCTATACTCCTGTGAGCATTACACATGAAGCTTCATCAGGAGCAAACCAAAATCGAATAAGAGGATGGGGTATTTTAAGGGCAAAGGACAACAAAACACCGCGAGCCGATCCGGGTGCCCCCGAGCTCTTAAAAAAATATCAGAGCATTTATATTGCTGATATCAATAAGCCGGTTATTTATCTTACCTTTGACGAAGGCTACGAAAATGGTTATAGCGATGATATATTGGATGTTTTGTTAGAACAAAAGGTAAAAGCGCTGTTTTTCATAACCGGACCCTATTTAAACCAGCAGGAAAGCCTGGTGCGAAGAATGGTAGAGGAGGGACACGAGGTTGGAAATCATACCGTAGGCCACTTCAGCCTTCCTACACTCAATGATGAGAAAATGCGTAAGGAAATTGCAGATCTGGACAGCCTCTTCTATGAAAAATTTAATAAGCATATGATCTTTTTACGGCCACCAAAAGGCGAATATAGCGAGCATTCCCTTAAGGTTAGCTCGGAAATGGGTTATATAAATGTATTCTGGAGCTTTGCCTATGATGATTGGTACAGGGATAAGCAAAGGGGCTGGGATTATGCTTACAATAAGGTCATGTCAAATCTTCACAACGGCGAAATTATGCTTCTTCATGCAGTGTCCAGTGATAACGCTCAAGCATTGGAGCGTATAATTATGGATACCAGAAAAAAGGGCTATGAATTTGGAGATGTTTTGGATCTCATTGATATTGCACGAGGTGAAAACTGATGAAAAGAAAAAAGGATGCAAAGAAAAGAAAAGAAAAAAAGGATTCGGTGTCCATAAAGGATAAGGTTACAAAAATGCTTGAGATCCCGGACGAGGTTGTCTCGGATCGCCCCAAAATTACATCAGTTGGAAGAAAAGAAGTCTTTGTTGAAAACTACAAAGGAATTATTGAATTTACAAATGAAATAGTAAGGATTAATTCCAATTATGGGATTATAACTATAACAGGTGAAAACATGAAAATTAAAGAAATTACATGCGACGATATTGTTATCGTCGGTGATATCGGAAACATTGATTACGTTTGTTAAGCTTTAGTTTTTCCTCTTAACAGCAAAATACAGTGTTATTTTTCAGAGGTTCATAAAAAGCAGCGGGAGGATTGAAACACCAAAGACAGGCCCCGCGGACTATAGCGGTATAACCTCTTAACAGTAACGTAACAAATGCAGGAGGTAATATGTTCCTTATACGCTTATGGCATTATTTAAAAGGGTATGTTATTATTATTGTAACCGGAATTTCTGCCGAAAGGTTTGTTAACATATGCACTCGGCGGCAGATATTGCTTTGGGATATGGAGAGGCTGGATCAGACTACAATACAAATGAAAATGAGTATTCGTGGGTTCAAAGCTTCACGAACAGCAGCAAGAAAATCTCGCTGCCGTGTCCGTATAAAAGCAAAAAAAGGCTTTCCATATATGCTGAGCAAGTATAAAAAAAGGAAGGGCTTTATTATAGGGCTAATTGCCTTTGCTTTGGTTATATATGTTATGACATCAATTATCTGGTTCATAGAAATTTCCGGTAACAGCAAGGTTGAAACTGATGAATTAATTAGCCAGATAAACGAGATGGGGATTTATAGGGGAGCAACCAAGCGGTTTGTAGATCCGAAGCTTTTAGCTGATACACTAATGCTGAAAAACAGTGAATTATCCTGGGTGGGTGTTGAAATAAAAGGTACAGGGCTCTATATAACAATAAAGGAAGGGATTGAACCACCTGCTGTTATTCCCCACGACAAGCCTTGCAATATTGTAGCAAAGACCGATGGTATAATACTTTCGATACATGCAAAAAACGGTTTAGAAATGGTTAAAAAGGGAGATACCGTTACAAAGGGTCAGGTTTTGATTTCGGGTAACATTGAGAGCCTTTATCCTGAGTTTGGCAACAAACAGGTTCATGCGATGGGAGAGGTTATTGCTCGCACATGGTATGAGATCAAAAAAGAGGTTCCTGAAAAACGGATAATCAAAAGAAGAACCGGAAATGAATATAATAAATACAGTGTTTATTTTTTGGATTTTATAATTCCGCTCCCGGCCAAGGAAAACCCTTTTCAATTGTACGAAACCGGAATTTTCGATAAGACACCGGTAATCGGAGAACATTTCCGACTTCCTTTTGGTCTTACAATCCAGAGCTTCTATGAAATTGAGGAGCAGACCGTAGAGTTAAGCCCCGAGGAAGCCAGAGAACTGGTGCAAACAACAGCAATCCGCGAGCTGAATCAGTTAAAAGCCGAAGGTGCAGAGGAAGTTGATAGGCAAATGCAGCTTGTAACAGAAAACGGAAAAGAATACATAACAGTTATTATGGAATGTGCTGAAGATATTGCCACTATGCAAGAATTTGGAGGGAATTGATTGGAGACAGTCGTAGAAAAGAATATTGAAATACGCGATATGGAAACAGCTATGAACCTGTTCGGTCAATGTGACCAGAACATAAGAGTGCTGGAAGATGCATTGGATGTTAAGGTTATAAACAGAGAAAATGAAATAAAAATATCCGGTCTTGAATTCAGAGTCGATCAGGCAAAAGAAATTGTTCGAAAGCTGTTGTTAATAATAGAACAGGGTGAGACGATCACAACCCAAAATGTTAATTATTTGATTTCTGTAAGCAGGGAAAATACCGAGGAATCCGATGAAGTTCCGTTGGACTTCGTTTGCCTTACAGCTCGTGGAAGGCCAATAAAATCAAAAACCTACGGGCAAAAAAAATATATTGATGCAATACGTAAAAACACAGTTGTGTTTTGTATAGGTCCGGCAGGCACAGGGAAAACATTTCTAGCGGTCGCTATGGCGGTTAAAGCCTTTCGCGAAAAAAAGGTTAGCAGAATCATTCTAACGCGTCCTGCTGTCGAGGCCGGAGAACGGCTGGGTTTTTTGCCCGGGGATCTTCAAAACAAGGTTGATCCGTATTTGAGACCTCTGTATGATGCCTTGCATCAAATTATGGGACCTGAAACATATATGACCAACCTTGAAAAGGGAACAATCGAAGTAGCACCATTAGCTTACATGAGAGGGCGCACTCTTGATGACTCATTTATTATACTTGATGAAGCTCAGAACACCACACCGGAGCAGATGAAAATGTTTTTAACCAGAATTGGGACATCATCAAAGGCTATAATTACCGGTGATATCACACAGATTGATCTCCCTGGCGATAAAAAATCAGGCCTTGTTGAAGTGCAAAAAATATTGACAAATGTTGAGGGGTTAAGCTTTGTATATCTATCAGGGAGAGATGTAGTTAGGCATGAGCTTGTTCAGCGGATAATAAAAGCTTATGAGCGTTTTGAATCCCATGGACAGGCAGGCGAAAAGAAAAGCTAAGCTTTTTGGTAACTTATTGATGCAAAACATAAGTGAACTCGTTCAGCAAAGCTGAACATCTAACGTTTTTACGAAGTAAAATACGTATATGGCGTTTTTACTTGTAAAACACGCCTATGGGCTTCAGATGGAGACTCTACTCCACCTGAAGTGTAGAATCGGAACCCACCACTTATAGAAGTGGGGGTCTTGGTTCTTTGATAAAAACAAGAATATTTATGTTTTGCATCTGTGAGTTCCTATATTGGGGTGTGGGCGAAGCCCACTTTGGTTGCATAAGAAAGTATATTTCCTATGTTTTAACTGTACGAGAGGCGGTAAAAAATGCCGAAGAATAATAAGGAAAAAAAGAATAGAGTAATTGGACAAGTCTTTAGGAACGATGTTTTTCAACGCGTTTTAATAGGTGTTATTTCTTTACTTGCGGTCTTTATCATGATTTCAGACGGTGCAGCCCAAAAACGGTACAAGCTCACGCTTGGAACAGCATCCGGTCATGATATACAAGCACCAAGAGATATTGAAAACACAATTAAAACCGAAGAAATGGCATT
>DAIPML010000169.1:0-7836 GCA_036768735.1 Clostridiales bacterium
AATAGAAACGATCAGGAGTAGAATGATATGACTATTGATTTTACGATAATCCATGACTGTAGAATTACTTTATTTTCCAATAACCACCTCTATCTCCGCCAATACGTTCAATAATACCTTTATCTTTAAGAGACTCAATGTATCTATAAACAGTAGTTGTACCTACACCTAATTTTTGGGCTATTCTTTTCCTTGATATAGAATTATCATTTTTTATTAGTAAAATGATTTCAGCCTCTCGTGGGGTCAATTTATCTGTATCACTTTTTGTATCACGATCTGTATCATCTGTACCAAGCCCTATGTTTTCTGCACCACTTTCTGCACCAAGGCTTAAATGATTATTACGTTCATTTTTTATAACTTCCTGTTTATCAATAACATTAATCTTTACTCCTGCGCCATTTTCTGCACCACTTTTGACCTCATCTGCACCACTTACTTTTCCTTCCGGTTTGGGGTCTGCACTCATAACAGTAACTTTGAAAGTAAAAATGTCTTTGAAATCAAAAATGGCTTGTCCGTTTTTATTATCTTCGAGTATCTCCTGCACCATGTTTATTCCCCGGTTGAAGCGATTTACATAACCAAGAGTTTTCATAGCTTCGGCAATAACAGGATTACGATAGTCGTTTGCATTAGGAAAGTTTTCCGGTTGCACTTTTCCATAAAGACCTCCCGGATTATCCAATTCTATTCTATCGGAATATTCATAGAACTTTGCAGGCGCATTTGTTTGATAATTACGGTGCATAATGAGATTCATGGCCAACTCTCTTATCGCCGCGTATGGATAATTGATTCTCATTTCCTCCCGCAAAACCGTAACAAATACCGGACGTTGCTTCTGAATAGTGTATTTGATAAAATAGTCTATCTCCCGCAGCATCGTAATTAGATTCCCGGAAAACTGTCTTTCATTTATTACTTTGGATGTTATTTTCTTTCCGGCAAACTCGACATACTGTATATATGACCCAAACAGAATACGCTTTGGATCTTTGCCTATTAATAAGATTCCGGCTACTGTTGGGCAGTCTGAAGCGATATCGAAAAGTGTTAATGATGCCAATTGCTGTTTAACGTCTCGTTTATCTGCCTTTAAAGTATCAGTGTTTACCATTTTAGGCAGATACTCTGTCCTGAATAAATCTATGTCCAAGTCATCAATTGTGCTGTGCAAACATGGCATAGTGTCGAATGTGGGCGATTTTATTTCGCTTTTTTCACGAAGAATTCTATCTTCTTCTTCATTGGCTTCACTTTTTCTTGCTCCAATACGAACATAAGTCGTTCCTTTGTATTTAACTGGTGTAATTTTACTCGGTAGAACTTCAACGACAGCAAGGTCTCCTTCGGAAAAAGAGACTTTTTCAACCATCAATGCAGGTTTGGGCTGTATATTTCCATCAGAACGAAGACCGGCAAGACTACGCAACAATTCATCTGTAACTTTCAATCCGCAAAGAGTGCCATTGTCATGTGCTCCCACCATTAGATAGCCCGGCAATTTCTTGTTGGGAAGATCATTAGCATAGGCACATATAGCTTTTGCGAACTTATCTGTATCTTTTGTTGAGATTGTTCGTTCGACACGTTCGTTCTCTATATCTTCCAGTAATTCTTTTATTTCGTCTTTTGAAATCATAAAAATCTGATATTTAATACAAAAGTACGTTTTTATTCTAACATACCGATTAACTCTTTCTTCATCTCATTATTTAACCACAACTATCCTGTCAATATTAAAAAATAGTTTTATACAAAGCCACCACAAAAAGATACCATATTGCATTACCTCAAATGAAGACAATAAACCATGAGAAAGCTTATTTCTAAAATTTACATCAATCCCACTTTGAAGAAAAGATTCCATCTCGAACCTAATTTCTTCATGCATAACATTTTCTAGTTGCTTTAATATAGTCCCCAATGTAGCTTCTTCCTGTCTTTCCTCTTCCAACTTGACTAAGCTGCCATGATGAGCTTCAGCAATACTTCTTAATGCCCATTTCATTTGAGGAATAAGAATATGAGAAGCAGTCATAAAATCCTTATTAAATCCAGACATTAAACCTTTTGCAAAAAAAATAAGCCGATCCTCATCCTGTAAGAAATAAGGCATTCTGTTTTTCATTATATAAAATAGCATATCTTCTTCCATAAGAAGCTTCATGTTTGCAGCTTTATCTATGCACATCCAAAGTGTATATAGAATTTTTTGCCGATAATAAATATGAGCTTCTGTTCGTAGAGAGTTTTCCGGATTATCAAGTCCTATCGTATTCCCTTTATCATCTAACCGATTAGTTCCCATCATGGAAGACAATACGCTACCTTTACGAGAAATATCCATATATTGTTCTATATTTTCTTTTGAAGCAAACGGTATGTTACGAAGTAAAGCGATAAAATCCAAAGGGGATTCCCATTTTTCATCTGCAATCCATTTTTCGATCCTTCTTTTTTCTTCTTCTGAGAATGGCATTTTATATGAAATACCAGCTTTAGAAAGAATCTCTATAAAATACTTATTTGCACTAACCAGTTTTTCTCTAATCCTTTTATGTATATCAGGCTCAATTGAATTTATCTCATTTATTTCTTGATATGCATTGTGATATAAGTCAGGCAATGTAGGATAAAATGTATTTTCTCCTTGATTATTCCATATATCATCAGCTTCTGTTTCAAAACTTAAAGCTTTCAATCTATGTTGTTCTTGTTTAGTAATGCTAGTAAGTAAATAGAGAATATCAATATAATCTCGTTCTTTACTATATTCTTTTGATTCTCTCTTCTCTTGGACACATTTTTCTATTTCAACTTTTAAACTTGAAAGTTTTTCAACAGAATAAGATTTCAATAATACTTTCACAATGTTTGACAACCAAAATGGATATTTTAAAGTTTTGGTGGATATTTCGGTTAAAGCGACTTTAAGAAAATCATCATTATTAACTTGCTTAAAACTTCGAATAGAAGCAGCTCTTTCCAAATAATCCATGTCTCCTGTTGAACGGAAAACCTCAAGGTAAGCATCTGATGCTTTAATTATTATAGCTCTTTTATCTTTTTCTCTTTTCTTTAGAATATCACAGCAACGAGCCTTAACTTCAACATTTATACTGTTTTGACAATCATTTGAGATGATTATATTGTATTCTTCTTCTGTAAAGTTTTCGTCTTCAATATGTACCTGAGTCCCAAAGCTACTTATTTTGCAGATGCATATTTTATGTAGTAACTTGCCTTTTTCTATTGTCAAATCATACTCAAATCTATTCGGGTTCAAAAAACATAGTAAATCTGTATCAAAAACATCGGATGGAATTTTAAAACTATCATTCATAATTATTGTCCGGTTTTCACTTATTTAATCCAGCAGATTTATTAACTCTTTCTTCATCTCATCGTCAATGGTTCTATATCGGGCAAAAGCTTTGCTTCCCTCTTTATGGCCACTTAATGCACCAACCAGATTCGGATCTTTGACTTTCTTATAGATATTTCCGATAAAACTACGCCTTGCCATGTGTGAAGAGGCTACTTCGCAAAGAGGTCGCTGCACTTCCTCTCGTGTTTGCTGGTCGAGAACTGTAACCATACGATCCAAGCCCGCTTTCTTGAAAGCCTCTTTTATCTTGCGGTTATAGTCTTGTTCCGTATTATATGGAAAGAGAGTGCCTCGTTCGTAATCTTTATACTTATTAATGAGTTGCTTGGCTGTATCGTTCAATGGAACACGAACGGTTATCGCTCGTTCTTCTTTTGTTTTTCTTGGGATATATTCAATGGCATTGTCGATAATACTGTTGTAGGTCATCTTGTACAGGTCGCTCACACGGCAGCCAATCAGGCATTGAAAAACAAAAATATCTCGTTGAGTTTCCAACTCTTTGTCGGACGATAGGTCAGCATCTAACAATCTATTTCGCTCATCATTAGAAATATATATCGGCGTTCCATAGACTATTTCGCCAATAGTGAAATGCTTGAATGGGTTGTTTGTGGTGTACTCATTGTCGTTTACCCATATAATAAAGCTGCGAAACCGCAGCATCATATCGGCAATGGAGTTTTGTCCACGAGGCTTAGGCATTCCTTTCGGAACGACGTTCCCATCTTCGTCCAGTATTGGAGGGCGTTTCCGTTTCGGGGTTTTTACAGCTATTTTGGTTGAGTATGGAACTGCTTCATAAATTTCGGGATATTTTAGGAATACTTCTTTTTCATTGGCGAAGAAATCTTCTATCTGCTGTAATAAGTCCAAAGATAAAGTGGCAAAAGATAACTTAAATCCTCTATAACCTTCTTTCTTCTTGAGCAACTCAAATCGGCGCAAGCATCTAACAATGACTCTGAAATTCTTCTTGCGAGGTTCTGATAGCTTATGGATGGAAAGGTATTTGTCTGTAACATCGAAGAAAGAGTCTTCCTTTGGAGTATCGTACTTACGAATAGGCTTGTAGAACTTTTTGATTTCTTTCTCAATCAGTTCACGGCTGATTATGCTTTTGTCTTCGCAGGTGTTGATCATGTTTTCGAGATAGTCCGTCAAGGCTTTGAGTTTAGAACGCTTGTCAAGTAACATTTCTCTTTCATCTCCTTGTATCAACGGAATGTTAATGTCGTTCTTCTTGCCCCAGCGTTTGCGATCAACCCAAATACCCGAGCCTACCCGGATACGAACGTCCCGAGATACATATAACCGTAAACTTATTTCCGATTCGCCTGCGCTATTCTCTGTTTTTCCGATGTAAAAATTGGTCTGTGCCATGAGTGAAAATTTTCTACACTCACAAAGGTACAATAAATAAGGAAATTAGCAAGACTCCGTGTCCGCACCGTGTCCGCATTTTCATAAAACTACTAAAAACGACTCCAAACAGACCCAATCAAAAACAATCGTTACATTTTGTATATCAGACATATAATATCTGTTTTCAATTTGTTCGATTTGCGCAGTTTTGGACTTATCAAAACCGGCTCTGGGTACTCGAAAACCCTGATTATCAAATGATAATCAGGGTTTTATCTTTTTAAGAAGTGTACTAAAAGTGTACTATTTAACCGATTTTCTGAAAATAACGGAAATGTATTCCTTTGCTTTCCCATATTATATAAATTATCCACTTCTACTCAAGTTTAATCATATCTGCTATTTGTAAGAAATAGTCATTCGACCAAATATCTAATTCATCAGGATATTTTATAAACCGCAGCACATCTCTTTTTACAGCATCAATATCCGTATTGGTGAGCCGTTCTTTTAATTTTTCAATAAATTGTTCTTTATTCATTTCAAATCCGTCAAACTGCCGTATCCGTTCTTGCAAGTGCTCGAAATTGAGTTTCGTTCCATTTCTCACATACCACTCAAAGTCATACCAATCCCGCCCTTTTACCCTCGATTTCCAATTACGGAACACAAGCGCATGCATTTTTCCCGCAAATAAATCAGGCAATACAAAACAACGTGTCATAAACGAAAAAGGAAGCAGCAGCAACTTTTGTTCCGTATCGAAATTCATAGGTGGGTCAATATCCACTTCAATTTTTATTTTGATGGATTTTTCAGTTTGAAATTTCAAATCATAAATTGCCGTATTTTCTTTCAAAAACGCCGACTCGACCCGTCCTAATGTCCTTTTTTCTTTCTTCGAGATCGTAACATCTTTTCCGGCGGCACTAAATTCATGAATGATTGCCGGAAAATACTCTTCGAGATCAAAATCGACATCGGGAGCTATTAAGGAAAAATCCAGATCTTCGGAAAATCGCTTCAAACCATAAAAAATGCGTAAACAGGTTCCGCCATAGAATGCGGCTTTATTGAAAAAACCACCCCTGTAAAGTCCGGCAAGAGCGATTTCCTGCATGACTTCATAAGTGGCATTTCTTAAGTCACTTTCTTTTTTTATCTCATAGCGGGCCAGCATTTGGTCAAATATGTTCATTTCTTCAATAGTTTCAAAATGTTTTGAATGTCTGTTTTCTTTTTACTTACGGCCAAACATTGCTCAAATATATCCGGATCCATTTTATAAAATTCAACCATGTCGAACCGTATATCTTCTTCTAAATAGGTTTGCATGGACTTGACAAACCGTAGCCGGAGTTTGGGGGTATAAGCAATCAAATCGCACAACGCTTTTTCGGGAGATGCAATCAAATAAGCATAATCTTCTTCTACAACTTGACGAATGCCGATAGAATAGTAATCGGCCGGGCAATGAATGTATTCAAAACGTCCAACGTTATTTTCGTAATTTTTTGTCAGTTTTAATGTCATAGAAACCACAGCGTGCACTCTCTCAGGTATCAACCCATAATAACGAAGGGCGGTTTCCATTGATACGTAAGATGGCCCATAGAGGTGGTTGGCAATCAACTCCTCTGACAATGGTTTACCTGATACGGACGGAGAAACAACATACATTCCCCGTTTTAAGCGAATAATAGTTCCCTGCTTTTCGAGTTCCAGTACCTTTTGACGTGGTGACTTATAATCTTTTAAGTTGTATGCCAGAACGCTAAAGTCAAAAGGAATAATGCCCAATTGAGAAATAAACTTCATAAGTATTCAATGTATTTCGAACAAAAATAGTCATTTATTTCATAGTTAAGCTGTTTTTTTCTTGTTTTCTATTAAAAAAATGACTTTTATCCGTTTAATCAGGAAACTTAACCGGGTCCCTTCCATGTCTTCATCTGTTTGTCTATATCTATTGGATACTTTATTAAATATTCTTTTCCACTGTTCCTGCCTATATTTTCCCTTTTATCCTTATTTTTGTAATAAATCACTTCAGCAATTATGATATGGAACCAATATTTCAACGTCTTCAAAAATTCATCAATGAATTCACCTCATCACGGTTGAAAAAATCAATCGACCTTTTTGAGTTGAAAGCCGAATATTGGGATGACAAGACCCTGCACACGCATATCCGTGAAGAAATTTACAAGGCGTCATGCGGGTTGGTAGCGTTACATGAGAAATACCCCATACTTCACGTCATTACCAATTTTCCGGACTTGAAAAATGTCCTTTGGGAAAGCACTTTTATCGAATCCATTTCTCCCGATGAAAGGAAAAAGTACCACAATTCCGAAAGTATCAGTTTAAACCATGACAGGTTGAAAGACGATCCCGAAATATATGACGGGGAGTTACCCTATTTCTCCGGTATCATTTCATCCATTTACCTGACCGGATATATCACATTCCTTCAATCCAAGTTACCCGAAGAGAAAACGACCAACATTTCAACCGAAGGAAAATCCACTTTTGAAGCGCAGCTCAATACCGCACAAATCAAATTATTGTCCGAATGCCTGAATGATGTACGCATGTTTCCGGAGAGCATTACAAACCAGACACTTGAAAATATATTCTCCTGTAACCTATCCCAACCATTAAAAGCACGCAACAACCGCCTGTTGGTCTATTTCTTTTCAGCCCTGGACGACCGCAGCCTGATCACACGCAACTGGCAATCGGTCATAGATAAAAACCGCCTTTTTCTATCATCGGGGAAGAGTAAACCGCTCAAACAATCCGATTTATCCACGGCAAATTCCGAAATTAAGGTCACACCGCCTATCGGTTCGGAAACCATTGACAAATACCTTAAACAACTGAAAGAACATTGAGAATAGGTTGATACCTCAATCATTGTCAATCCCCATCCCTTTCGATATCGCCTATATTTGCCCCCGTTATAACAAAACGAGGGTTTGCAGACCCATTTGTATTTACGCATTAAAATTAAAGACAAATGGAAAATTCAACTACATTGGAACAACGTGTCCAACAACTGGAGAACAGCC
>DAIPML010000170.1:0-7814 GCA_036768735.1 Clostridiales bacterium
TAATCATCCTCTTCATGCTCCTTATTCTACCACATTCCTTAACCTATTGACATTGATTACTAATGTACCAGACAATTCCGCTTATGATTATGAGCTTTGCATATAATATGAACAACTTTGGAGGCGTTTACTTCCTTACAAACGGTAACCCGCCTGACAGCCTCACCACGCAATCCTTTGCCGGAACAACGGATACTTTGATCACATGGATGTATAAGCTGACGTTGGAGCAGCGTCTTTATAACAAGGCGTCTGTGGTAGCCATAGTGATGTTTATAGTTATTGCACCCTTTGCGTTATATAACTTTTCAAAAACAAAATCGTTTAAGGATGGTGAGCTATGATGAAGAAGGTTATGCATGTTATTAGATATATCTTTATCTATTTAATTTTCATCATAATATCATTTTTAATACTTTACCCGCTTGCCTTCGCAATAGGTGGTGCTTTTAATCAAGGGAAATCACTGGCGTCAATGAACATTCTTCCAATACCCAATAATCCAACCACAGAAAACTTCACTAGGTTATTTACAAAAACAAATTATTTGAATTGGTATAAGAACTCGTTTATAATTGCATCGCTTAATACGATCTATACGACGATTATAGTTATGATAACAGCTTATATATTCTCAAGATTTAAGTTTAAGCTGAAAAAACCGGCGCTTATGAGCTTTTTAATTCTTCAGATGTTTCCCAGTGCAATTGGCATGGTTGCTATCTATGTCATTTTAAACAGTATGGGGCTTTTGGATACCTTAATTGGGCTCGTTCTTGTTTATACAGCAGGTAACATCCCATATAACACCTGGCTTTTAAAAGGATATTATGATTCTATTTCAAAGAATATAGACGAAGCGGCGAAAGTGGACGGGGCAGGCAGCCTAACTACATTTATAAGAATAATCCTGCCAAATACATTACCGATGATTGCTTTCCTAGGTGTGACAAGCTTTACAGGGCCCTGGATGGATTTCATTCTTCCCAGATTCGTTTTAAGAAGTGACAAAAATAAAACATTGGCGGTTGGGCTGTTCGAAATGATTAATGGTCGATCAAATGATAATTTCACACAATTTGCAGCGGGTGCGTTGCTAATATCAATACCGTTTGTAATTCTTTTTGTTGTGAACCAAAAATATTTGGTAAAGATTATGTCTAGCGGTGCGATTAAAGAATAATAGTTTGGCGGAACAAGTTCCTTGTGTGTAATCAGTTTACCGGATAAGCGGGTGGTTATGATTAATCATAAAGGAGGATAATTAAAAGTGCTTAAAATGCAAAAAGTGCCCAAAAAATTTAGGGTTAAATTGCTGCTAATATTAACAGTTATAATATGTATGGTCCTCGGTGCTTATGGTCTATATAGAATAAAGAATACAAGCTCCATTTATGAGCTGGGTCGTGCCGAGCAGAAGGCATCCGGTAATAGGCAGGGCGTGTATTATGAAATTTTTGTAAGGGCATTTGCTGATTCAGATGGAGACGGGATTGGAGACATAAAAGGCCTTACTTCAAAGCTTGATTATCTAAACGATCGTAATCCAAAAACAACAAGCGATTTAGGGATTACAGGTATATGGCTTATGCCAATAAATGAAACTGTTTCATATCACGGCTATGATATTACAAATTACTATGATATAAACCCTGAGTATGGCACCATGGACGATTTTGAGCGATTTTTGGAGGAGGCTCATAAAAGGGGTATATCGGTTATTATGGATCTTGTTTTAAACCACACCAGCGACAAGCACGAATGGTTTATAAGTTCCACCGATCCCCAAAGCCCTTATAGGGACTGGTACCTTTGGGCAGATGAAGGGACAAAGAACTATAACCTTAAAGCAAATGTCTGGGGGCACCCGGTTTGGAACAAGATCAATGATTCATATTACTTTGGGCTTTTCTGGAGCGGGATGCCGGATTTGAATTTTAATAATGAAAAGGTACGCCAGGAAGCCAAAAACATAGCTGGTTTTTGGTTGGATAAGGGAGTGGACGGCTTTAGGCTTGATGCAGTTCCTCATCTTTTTGATACAACCGAGGTTCCCTTTGGTGAAAGCGGGTTCAAAAAAACCGTAGCTTGGTGGAGTGAGTTTAAGGAATACTGCCATAATAAAAAACCGGGATGTATTATTGTTGGAGAGGTTTTAAATGATAATTCTGGGACACGCGCATCCTATCTACCTGCCCTTGATTCAACTTTTCATATTGGGCTGGGGAACCAAATAACAACAGCAATAAAAGCAGGTGTAAGCAAAAACAATTTCCTTAATAATTTCATAACAAACAATTATAAAAAGTATAGCGAGGCAAATCCGGATTATGTTGATGCCCCAATGCTGTCAAACCACGACCAGAACAGGATAATAGGTTCGGTAACCGGTAAGCATGAGCTCATGAAAGTGGCTGCAAGTATTTATCTGACTTTAGAAGGGATACCATTTATATACTATGGTGAAGAAATTGGTATGTTTGGTGGTAAACCTGATGAAGACATCCGGCTACCATATGTATGGGGAGAGGATGAACCGGCACAGACAAGTTGGAGACAATCAAAATACAAAGAGGCAGTAACTCCTGTTTTAGAGCAAGAAAAGGATAATAGTTCGCTTCTAACCCACTATAAAAGAATAATACGAGTAAGAAATGAAAATGAAGCGCTGTATGCAGGTAAATTCAGTGGAGTTAGCCTGGATAATGACTCTATCCTGGCTTATAAAATGGAATCTGAGAATCAGTCTGCATTAGTCTTCCACAACCTTTCTCAGGAACTGCAGGACATTGAGATAGATGTTAATGGATACACACTAAAGTTCTGCCAGACAAAGGAAGGTTTTGCGGTAAAGGGTGAAAGCATAAGCATTCCGCCTTTAAGCACAGTTATATATGTAAAAGACTTTTAATAGCGAAGCTTTCCACAGTGTTTTGTAAGCTTACTTGCACAGCAATGTGGTGACAGTGGCGTGATCTCACAACGTAGCTGGTTGATATCCGTCTCAAAATTCTATAGCAAATAAGCAAAAAAATACTTAAACAGGCGGACAAGTATGCGTATCAGCATCCCAAAACTCTATATGCAGTTTTGGTGGGAACGGTGAGTTCATAATGAAAAGTCGAGTTAATAAATGAAAAGTTAAGTTGTTAGAAAAGGAGATTAAAAATAAATAAAAAATTTCCAAACGTAGCGTATTTTTGCATGGAATATGCAATCCAAAACAATGTAAGGTTATATGCCGGAGGGTTAGGAATTCTTGCCGGTGATTATATGAAAGAAGCCTGTGATAACAGGTATCCGATGATTGGAATAGGGATCAAATGGAAACAGGGCTATGGAGAGCAATATATAAGCAGAAAGACCGGTCAGCCACATGAAGCCTATTTTAACAGATCATATGATTTCTTAAAGGACGCGGGCATAACAGTCAAAGTAAAAATTTGCAAAAGGGATGTTTTGGTTAAGGTGTGGAAATATGATGCCCATGGTGTTGACAATCTTTATCTTCTGGACACTGATGTTGACGGAAATGACGGTGATGGCAGGTGGATAACAGGACAATTGTATGGTTGGTTTGGGGAAGAAAGGGTTGCCCAGGAAATGATCCTAGGCATTGGAGGAGTCAAGGCAATTAGAGCTCTTGGGCTTAAACCTCAGGTTTTTCACTTCAATGAAGGACATGCGTTATTTGCTGGGCTTGAGCTTATCAAGGAAAAGATGGATGAAGGGATAAGCTTTCATACCGCATGGAAAAAAACCCGTGAGGAGGTTGTGTTTACAACCCATACGCCTATATTACAGGGCAATGAATACCATCCCATTGAGCGTTTGTTCTACATGGGAGCAAATCAAAATTTAAACAAACGACAGATGAAAGAAATTGGTGGCTCGCCTTTTAACATGACAGTAGGTGCGCTAAGGCTTTCAAGGAAATCTAATGCGGTAGCGCAGCTCCACATGGATACTGCAAATAAAATGTGGAAAAAAATCAAAAACAGAAGCAAAATAATCGGGATCACCAATGCCATACATATACCAACATGGGTGGACAAAAAAATGCTTGATCTTGCTGAAAATTATGATAACAGCAAATCAGCTCAGGATGAGCTCTGGAATCGACATATGGAAAATAAAAAGGATTTAATTGCTTTTGTTAAAGAAAGAACAGGAATAAAGCTTAAGCAGGATGTCTTATTAATTGGGTTTTCCAGACGTGCAGCACCCTATAAACGCTCAAATTTAATATTCACCGATAGAAAATTTATTGAGCCACTTCTGAAGAAGGGGATATTGCAGATTGTATTTTCCGGGAAATCTCATCCTTTGGACGACGGAGGTAAAGAAATAATATCAGATATTATAGAAATGACTGAGCTATATCCTGAAAGTGTGGTATTTTTAGAGAACTATGATATGGATATTGGCCGTGCATTAACCTGTGGCTCCGATATCTGGTTAAATAACCCGAGGCGACCTAAGGAAGCATCGGGGACTTCTGGCATGAAAGCTGCTATGAATGGTGTGCTAAATGTGTCTATACTTGATGGCTGGTGGCCTGAAGGCTGTCAACATGGCATTAACGGCTGGCAATTTGGCGATGGTTATGAAAATGAGAACATAGAAATATGCGATGAACATGATTTTAAAGCGCTTAAGGCATGTTTAACAAATGAAGTTATACCGACTTATTATAAAAACAGAGAAAAATGGATTGGTATGATGGCACAATCAATTAACACCATAAAAAAACCATTTGGCATGAAAAGAATGCTTGACGAGTATTATGAAAGGTTGTATTAAACTTTCGAAAGCAATATTAAATATCCAGCTTCCCTATTTAAAAACATCATTAAGGTTGGTTTAGATATCGACTTGTGTGACGACATAAAACTATAGCTTCCCCACTTAAAAAACTACTCACTACGTAAACAAGATAGTACAGTAAAAGCAACTGCTTCGGTAGTTGCTTTTGCTGTTTGAGATAAAACAGCAGTCTGCGCAAAATAATGACTCCACAGACAAATTAGTAAAAAATGCGTATAGAAAATATATCCTATAATAGTAAAACTCATATTAAATAGCTCGTAATACATAGAATATAGGTGATAGCAATAGTGTAAAAAAACGATAAACGGGTATATAATAATACCGATATACGTTTTACAAATTACGTCTATATGCCAAAAAAAGATCATTTAGGCATTTGATAAATTATGCAAGAAAAGCATCTTTGCCCAATATGTAGTAAAGCATTTTTGTCCCAGAAAGATTGGAGGCATGGGTTTTGATACCACATAGTTCAAATTTAGAGGATTTACTTGATGAGCTAAAGAGTGATCCCGAAAGAGGTTTAAACTCCGAACAGGTTGAGACCCGTACTATAGAGTATGGAGAGAATCGCCTTAAGGAAGGTAAGAAAAAAACAAACCTGCAAAGGTTTATAGATCAGTTTAAGGATGCTATGATCCTTATCCTTTTAGCAGCGGCGGTAATTTCTTTTGTAATTGCTTTTATTGAGAAAGAACCATCAGAGCTCTTTGAACCACTTCTTATTCTTTTAATTGTAATTCTAAACGCTGCTTTGGGAGTGCTTCAGGAGAGCAAGGCTGAAAAGGCTTTGGACGCTTTAAAAAGTATGTCTGTGCCCCATGCAAGAGTATTAAGAAATAGCAGAGAAGAAATAATTGATGCCGCAAAGCTTGTCCCGGGAGACATAATATTGCTGGAAGCCGGTGATTTTATTCCTGCGGACGCAAGGCTTATATTATCCGCCAGCTTGAAATCAGAAGAATCGGCATTAACAGGTGAATCTGTACCATCTGAAAAGGATGCAGAGGAAAATGTCAAGGAAGATGCTACGCTTGGCGATCGCCATAACATGGTTTATTCCGGCTGCAGTATCACCTATGGAAGAGGCAGGGCCGTGGTTACCGCTACAGGGATGAAAACCGAAATGGGTAAAATTGCGGATCTTCTTGAAAGTGCCGAGGATACCAAAACACCTCTCCAGGATAAGCTTTCCCAGCTTGGAAAATATCTTGGTATTATTGCATTGCTTGCGTGTGCAGTTATATTTGTAATTGGACTATTGACCGGAACGGGAATTATGGAAATATTCATGATAGCTGTTTCACTTGCCGTATCGGCGATTCCCGAGGGCCTTCCTGCAATTGTAACTATAGTGTTGTCAATAGGGGTACAGCGTATGGTTAAGAAAAATGCAATCATACGCCGTCTTCCCGCTGTGGAGACACTGGGAAGTGCTTCGGTTATTTGCTCTGACAAAACAGGAACTCTCACACAGAACCGAATGACTCTTGTTGAGGCATATGTTGACGGACAGAATGAAACTGAGGAGATAAACGACAATAACAGCGAAGATATCCGCAAGCTTTTAATGTATGGAATGCTATGCAGTGACGGAATCGTTGAGGTTAACGGAGATAATGTTAAACATATAGGCGATCCTACCGAGACTGCAATTGTCTATGGAGCCCACCGCAATGGAATAAACAAAGAAGAATACAATAAAAAATACCCACGCTTGGCTGAAATACCATTTGACTCAGACAGGAAAGCAATGTCAACGGTCAATAAGATAGACGGGAAAAATGTGGTTATTGTAAAAGGCGCATTTGATGTTTTAGCCACAAAATGTATTTCCGGGAATATGGAAGAAGCAAAAATAATGAACGAGAAAATGGGCAGTAATGCACTTCGCGTTATTGCAGTTGCGTTTAAGGAAATAAACGAGGTTCCACACACACCGAAACCGGAGGATTTAGAAACGGGGCTTGCCTTTATGGGATTGGTTGGAATGATAGACCCACCCAGAGAAGAGGCTTTTGAGGCTGTCAGTACATGCCGTAAAGCCGGAATTAAGCCTGTTATGATAACGGGTGACCATGTGCTTACGGCATCAGCAATTGCAAAGGATTTGGGCATACTTTTAGACGGAGATGAAGCCGTATCAGGAGCAGAACTTGCCGATATGCCCGAGGAAGAGCTTAATAGACGCGTTGAAGGAATTTCTGTTTATGCTCGTGTGTCTCCCGAGGATAAGATTCGGATTGTTAAGGCTTGGCAAAACAAAGGGCATATTGTTTCAATGACCGGTGACGGAGTAAATGATGCTCCCGCACTTAAAGCTGCAGATATAGGATGCGCTATGGGAATAACAGGCACCGATGTGGCAAAAGGTGCAGCGGATATGACATTAACCGATGATAACTTTGCTACAATTGTTGATGCGGTGAAAGAGGGGCGCGGCATTTATGACAATATAAAAAAAGCGGTTGCTTTCCTGCTCGGAACCAATATAGGTGAGCTTTTGACTGTGTTTTTTGCCATGGTTATGTGGCAAAAGTCACCGCTTTTATCAATGCAGTTATTATGGATTAATCTTGTTACCGACAGCCTTCCGGCAATATCACTGGGCATGGAAGCAGTGGAACCGGATGTTATGGAGAGAAAACCCAAACCAAAGGATGAAAGTATTTTTGCTCATGGTCTTTTAACCCGCGTAATATTACAGGGAGTCATGTTCGCCGCACTCACGCTGTTTGGCTTCTGGCATGGCAACAAAATAACAGGAGACATTATCAGCGGTCGTACCATGGCCTTTATAATTTTAGCGCTTACTCAGGTGGTTCATTCGTTTAATATGCGTTCCGACCATTCGCTGTTTAAAATAGGCCCATTTACCAATGGAAAATTAAATATGGCGGCTTTGGTATCGGTGTTGCTTATTGTACTCGTTGTGTTTATAGATCCTGTTGCAAATGTTTTTGGAATTACAAGGCTGCCCGCAA
>DAIPML010000171.1:0-7737 GCA_036768735.1 Clostridiales bacterium
GTTAAATATTTGAATATTCAACGCCTTTTTATTATGGTGCAATTTTATCCAGTTTTTTATGTGTAAAGGTGCTTCTTTGTTCAGCATAATCAGAAACAATATGACCTTTGCCTATTAGTTTATACTTATATATTAGCAGACCTTCCAAGCCCATAGGCCCGCGGGCGTGGATCTTGTTCGTGCTGATTCCGACCTCTGCTCCGAACCCGTATTTAAATCCATCACTAAACCTTGTTGAGCAGTTCCAGAAAACGTTACCGGAATCCACTGTTTCCATAAATTTGGTAGCATTATCCTTATCGTTTGTGATAATTGCATCTGTATGACCCGACCCATAGGTGTTAATATGCTCAATTGCTTCATCAACAGAATCAACCACTTTTATAGATAGAATATAATCCAGATACTCGGTTTTCCAGTCCTCTTCTGAAGCAGCGGCAACATTTATAATAGATTGTACCTTTTCACAACCACGAAGCTCTACATTCATTTCATCGGTTTTTTTCTTCAGTTCAGGTAAAAATGTTTTTGCAATGGATTTATGCACTAAAAGCGTTTCAGTGGCATTACAAACAGCGACATACTGTGTTTTGGAATCAAAAACAACATTAACAGCCATAGTTATATCAGCATCTTTATCAACATAACAATGGCATATCCCGTCAGAGTGCCCCAAAACCGGTATTCGAGAATTATCCATTATATAGCGGACAAAATCGTTAGAGCCTCGTGGTATTATGAGATCAATGTATTCATCCAGTTTTAACATTTCCTTAACATCATCACGGGTTTCAAGAAGATGAATCCAACCTTTACTGATGCCCGCTTTCTCACTTGCCGTTTGAATTACTTCCATTAAAATACGGTTTGTTTCAATAGCCTCACTACCACCTTTTAGCATTGCTGCATTTCCGCTTTTCAAGCACAAGCTTGATATTTGAACAAGAGCGTCAGGTCTTGACTCAAAGATCACTCCAATAACCCCAATAGGGCAGCTAACCTTATAAAGCTCAAGACACTCGTCAAGCTCGGTTGCCATAAGAGTTCGCCCAACGGGCTCCTGCATATCAACAAGGCTGTTGATTCCTTCAACCGCCTCAGCAAGCTTTTTCTCATCAAATTTAAGCCTTTTTAACAGAGGTGCCGGTAAATTTTCTTTTTTACTTCTTTCAATATCCAAAAGGTTCTTTTGGAATATAACATCCTTTTTTTCCATAAGTCCCTCTGCAATCAAACGTAAAGCAAGGTTTTTCTTTTCTGTTTTTTCAACTGCCAACCCAACTGAAGCTTTCTTTGCAATTAAAGCTGCATTAACCATGTCCATCGGTATTCCTCCTTGTATATAGCCATTGCAACAATAGCTTTTAGTATCCATCTCCCACCAACACTTTTACTGTCGTGAATAAGGTAATTAAGAGGTAAGAGGCTTCTGATTTATCTATGATAAATTTGTTCGCACTTCAATATACCATGTTTTCGAAGAAATACATGGTATAATTGCGCATGTGCGTTTCTGCGGTAGCAGAAAATTTCGCACGCGCATCAATTCCGCCGGAGGCGTATAATATCCTCGATAACGAGGATATTATACCATAAATTATCTTGTTTTCTACAAAAAATTATGCATTTCTTTCATTATACTGAGTTATTGCATTAGAATCAAATTTTTATAACGATGCTCTGATATCCCCCTGCGACCAGCCAGGCTCTGCCTTCTGCTCAGAAGTATACCCTAAGGCAGTGGGCTTAGGAGCATTGGATAAATCACGCATGAACTACTTGACTTCAAACAATTTTGTCTGTAACATGTAAATTACTGATTGATATATATTACGTTAACGCCTGTATAGAAAAAATTTTCTCAGGGGGGTATAAAATATGTTTAATTGGAGCGAAAACTATGAAACCGGGATTAATGAAATTGACGAACAACACAGAAAGCTTGTTACCATAGGAGCAAAGCTAGAGGATATGCTTTATGCAGGTCATTCAATTGACTATTATGATTATATAATTGAAACAATCAATGAACTTAGAGATTACACTGAATATCATTTTAGTTTTGAAGAGAAAAAAATGGAAGAGCGCGGATATGACAGGTTTGAGCTACATCGTATGGAGCATCTGTACTTTATTAAGCGGATAGACAAGCTTTCCCTTCAGGATATTGACAGCCAACAGATTTCAGTTATCCAGGAAGCCCTTGTCTTTTTAAGCAAATGGCTGTTTGGTCATATATTAAAAGAAGATATGATGTATGTTGATTGCTTAAATAAAAACTGAGAAAAATCTTTTAAAGCCTTAAATCAGAAAGGAAGAACAACACCTTATGTCATTCATAAAAACGGAACAAGTACAGCAAATAAAGCGGCGCAGAACATTTGCAATCATTTCACATCCGGATGCGGGAAAAACGACCTTAACGGAAAAGCTGCTGCTGTATGGCGGTGCTATTAATCTTGCCGGCTCGGTTAAATCACGTAAGGCAAGCCGCCATGCGGTATCAGACTGGATGGAAATTGAAAAGCAACGTGGAATTTCAGTAACCTCCAGCGTAATGCAATTTGAATATAATAATTTTTGTATAAATATTCTTGATACACCGGGGCACCAAGACTTCAGTGAGGATACCTATCGCACACTAGTTGCAGCAGATAGCGCAGTTATGCTCATAGATGGAGCTAAAGGTGTGGAACCTCAAACAATCAAGCTATTTCATGTTTGCAAAATGCGTGGAATTCCTATATTCACTTTTATTAATAAAATGGATCGCGCAATTAAAAATCCTTTTGATTTAATGCAGGAAATTGAGGATGTGCTGGGTATACACTCCTGTCCTTTAAATTGGCCTATTGGCACAGATGGAGATTTTAAAGGTGTTTATAACAGAAAGCTTAAACAGATTGAATTGTTTACCGGAGGAAAGCATGGTCAATCAGTTGTAGAATCCAGTAAAGGTTCTGTTGATGATCCTATTTTTAAGGATCTGCTTAGTGAACCCTACTATTCCC
Organism: Clostridiales bacterium; assembly: GCA_036768735.1. Lineage (GTDB taxonomy): Bacteria > Bacillota > Clostridia > DSM-8532 > DSM-8532 > JAAYGP01. The sequence continues at coordinate 3,012 of DAIPML010000171.1, forward strand.
GTTTAGTTGAGGAAATCGAGCTTCTTAATGAAGCCGGTGATGACTTTAACCTTAATGATGTTTTAAAAGGAAATCTCACACCCATCTTTTTTGGCAGTGCAATGTCTAACTTTGGTGTTGAGCCATTTCTTGAAGCTTTTCTAAGCATGGCACCACATCCTGAAGAGAGAGTCTTCACAGATGTGACTGCTCAACCTTATGATGAAGATTTTCTTGGCTTTATATTTAAAATACAAGCAAATATGAATCCTAATCATCGCGACAGGATTGCTTTTTTGAGAATATGCTCAGGTAAATTTAAAAAAGGTATGGAGGTTTATATCTCAAATTCAAATAAACCGGTGCGCCTGGCACAGCCACAGCACTTTATGGCTCAAGATCGTGAAATTGTCGAAGAAGCCTGGCCAGGTGATATAGTAGGTCTGTTTGATCCCGGTATATTTCGTATTGGAGATACGCTTAGCAGCAAAAATCCTGCACCATTATTTGAAGGTATACCCTTGTTTCCATCAGAGCACTTTGCAAGGGTTTCTGCAAAGGATACTATGAAACGAAAGCAGTTTTTAAAGGGAATACGTCAGTTATCTGAAGAAGGTGCTGTCCAGGTGTATAAGCAATTAGACATAGGTATTGAAGAGTTTATTGTTGGAGCTGTCGGTGTCCTGCAATTTGAGGTTCTTGAACATCGGTTAAAAAATGAATACAACGTTTTGCTCAGGCTTATTAACTTACCTCATAAATTTGCTCGATGGCTGATTACTGATGGTATTGATGTTCATAAGCTTAACCTCACTTCATCAACAATCCTTGCAGAAGATAAGTTTGGAAAAACAGTTTTGTTGTTTGAAAACCAATGGTCTATTGATTGGGCTAGAGATAAAAATAAAGGAATTGAATTGTTTGATGTATCTATTACCTAATTAGCGATGTCTATTCATGTTTTATCAAAATTCCAAGACCTCCACTTCTATAAGTGGGGGTTCCTTATTCTTGCTTCGGTGGGGGTAGAGTCCTCCACCGAAGTCCCGATGTTCAGCTTTTGCTGAACGAGTTCACTTTTATTTAGAAACTTAATAAACGCATTTGCGTAAAAAGGATCAAATTGTTGTCCGGAGCAACGTTTAATTTCAACTAATGCGTCAAAGTGTGTAACAGCATTCTTATATACAGTTTTGTGAGTCATAATGTCGTATGCATCAACAATATTTAAAATTCTTGAAATCCGTGGGATATCCTTTTCTTTAAGCCCTTGCGGGTAGCCTTTGCCATCCCAGCGCTCATGATGGCAAAGTATACCATCGGATATATGTGCTAACTCTTGATGATTAACTGCTATTTTATAGCCTTTCTCAGGATGTGTCATAATCTGAGCCCATTCTTCTGCATTAAGTTTTCCGGCTTTCATAAGAATTTGATCATCAATTGCAACCTTTCCAATATCATGGAGAAACGACAAAAGGGATAATTCACCCATATCCTGTTCACTCAGTTCTAAACAACCTGCAAAGCTCTTAGTCAACAAAACTACTCTTTTTATATGTTCTTCGGACTCTAAAGAACGTTTGAATAATGATTCTTTTAGTGAATCGAGTATTACATTTCGTATTTTTCGGCTTTCTCCAAGCTTCTTGCGATACATCATATTTTCTGACATTTTAAATACATCGTTAAGATTTTCATTTGCCTTAGACTTTGTGGCATAACCTACCGACATACTTAAGGTTACAGGTTCTTTTTTCTCCTTTTCACACTCTGCTGCAATTCGTTCGCATATTTTTGCAGCAGAATCACTATCTGTTTCAGGTAGTAAAATAGCAAATTCGTCTCCACCCCAACGAGAAATAATATCCTCTTTGCGACAGATTTTTCTTAATACGTCAGATGCACTAATTAAGAGCTTATCCCCTGCAAAATGACCAAAAACATCATTTGTAAGCTTTAAACCATTTAAATCAGCAACAATAACAGAGATAGGAAGGCTTCGGTTCACATCAATACGCTGGACTTCCTCTTCAAAAAAGCTTCTATTATATAATCCTGTTAATTTGTCATGGTAGGCAAGGTATCTTAAATCTTTTTCCGCTCTTACTTTCTCGGTAACATCAAGAAATGCAATGCAATCAGCTTTTTTGTCATTATAATCAATGCTCGTTTTATAAAGTTCAACCCATTTTACACCTTTTTCCGATGAAAACAAAATTGGCTTTTGAATACCGCTTCCGTAATAGCTTTCCTTATAATGAGCCAAGGCCTGTTTAAACGCTTCGTTTTGAATACAATTAAGCAAGGATTCAAATGAAAGAGTTCTTGAATCCTGAAAGGTTATTTCTGATAATTCACAAAATGCATGGTTTATATATTTCACTAATCCATTTTGTATAATCAAAATAGGAAGGCTTAAGTGTTCTGCCATGACTCCGAATTGTTCATACTCTGACCTAATTCCAATATCTTCATTGAAACTACATGTTCTACCATTATACTCCATAGCCTATCACGGTTTTCCTTTTTCTTGTACTTATTACTACCAATCATATATAAAAATATTTATTTTGTAAAGTAATCAGGAAATATCTTTTGTCTATGCTTCAGAGTTATGTTTACAACAAAAAACATAGATATTCTATGAGCCTGCTCGGAAAGCCATTATTTCTAATAAATATACAAAAAACACTCACTTTTTCAACGAACCTATGCGGGTTTCAGTGCTATACTTTTTCTAAGTATTCATCAAAATCGAGTTTTCGAGCAGGCTCATAGGCATCGTACCACAAAATCGGTTGAATGGTGAGTTGATCATGTATAGGACAACCGGATATGTGCGAATAGATTCGATGCAGAATTGACCAGATATGATGTATCCTGAATTCCCACGTTTCTATACTATACAGGACGCTAAACCATTGCAAATAAAGCGTTTCAATAAACGGCTCTCTTTGTTGTATGTTATAATTATACTATACATTGCGTAGCTAATAAATTTTAAACATTATGTATACTATGTTGTGCTTTGTATAGTATAATTTTCCGGGAATTTAGGATGTATGCAAACATAAAACGTACACATGGGCAGAGAAACAATCACATGGGAGTAAGAAAACCATAACCCCATGCACATTAGAAATTAGCAAGCAGATATAGCGTATTAAAATAACCAAGTCTGCTTTCGCTAGGATATTTAATTAATCAAAATCTTATTTTCTAGGTATTATAAACATGGCAATAATGTATAAAAGTCCGCCAACCAAAAATAAAGAGGATACGGAAAGCACTGCCCAAACAAGACGGATAACCGTTGGGTCCACACCGAGGTATTCGCCGATTCCACCGCAAACTCCGCCAATTACCTTGTTTGTTTCTGAGAGATATAATTTCTTTTCCATAATTTCATCTTCATCCTTTTCTTATTCTTCGCAATTCATCTTTTTCCTTTTCTTATCTTTCCTATTTCCCCTGTTTCTCTTACTTCTTTTCTTAGAGTTTTGTAGTTTTTTTATAATTACAAAAATATATTCCCAAAAACATATTTTTAAAATATTTTTCTGGAATTATCTTTTACTTGGGTGATTGTATAAGGATCCCTTGCTAGCCTTGCCCTTTAATACGTATATCTTCTTCTTTTAAAATAATAAGGGCTTCTTCAGGCTTTTCCACTCTTAAAATAACCATGGCATTTTGCGGGTCGCAACTTCCTACAAAAGCATACATATATTCGATGCCTATCCCCTTTTTGTCTAAAATAGTTAATACTTTTGAAAGACCTCCAGGTTTATTCACAACTTCGATGGCAATAACATTGTTTATACTCACTGTAAAGCCTTGCTGTCCTAATACTTCTTTTGCCTTTTCAGGGTTGTTTACAATAAGCCTTAACACACCAAAATTAGCTGTATCTGCAATTGATAAAGCGCTTATGTCAATATTGTATTCCTCAAGTACCTGCGTTACTTTAGCTAGCCTTCCCATTTTATTTTCAAGAAATACTGAAATCTGCTTAGTAAGCATTACACCACCTCCAAAACAGGCATTTTAATAATTCTATTATATCCCAACCTGTAAGATAGAAGCAAGTTGAATTTGGATGCTGTTTAGGATCTAGCTGCAGATGTTACTATATAATTGTTACTATATAGAAGAAAACTATTAAAGCCCGCATGAGCTTCGCCACACATATTCAACCGTTACTTCACATGAATATATGAACAGTAATCGCAAATTAATACTGGGAAAAATTCTTTGTTTAGGGTAGCCGATTAGTTGATAATAATTTTATGGAATATAAAGCTTTTGACCGGCGTAAATGGTGGCATCCTCTAAGCTGTTTATCTTTTTAATTATATATATGTATTCACGGATTTCAATGTTATCGGAGTATTTATCTGCTATTTCCCAAAGAGTATCTCCCGGTTTTACTGAAATATACCGATATGCGGGAGGAACGCTGAGTGCAGCAGCCGTGCATAATCCTGCACATACAACGGCAAGAAAAAATAAAAGCAAAATAACCATAAATCTTTTTTTGTTTTTAAGCCGGTATGTCTTCTTCATAAGAACGTCCTCCTTTAAGTCTCTGTTCACTTCCGTTATGTAAAACTTATAAAACTTTATAAAATCGTTATAAAAGTCTACGTTTACTTCCTCATTCAACGCATCCGACCTCGCACTAACCTTATATCGTTTGTTGTGATGCTCCAGAGGCTTAAATTCCCCTGTAACTCAGGGTACC
>DAIPML010000172.1:0-7726 GCA_036768735.1 Clostridiales bacterium
AGCATTGTGTGACAAATCTGTCACCTTATTAGTCACTTGATAGTCACAATCTACGCATATACTAATAATTGTTCCGGAGAAAACCATAAACTTTGCGGCCTTTTTTGCTTTAATAACCGTAAGGTGTTTTTTCTCTAAGAAAACCAATGTTAGAATTTAATTTATTGAGTGAATTTTCAATTAACTTAAGATAAAACGTCGGTTTATATTGTTTGCAACTTTACAACTTAAACCTCACAATTACTTTTATGCAAGGAGTGAGTAAAATAGAAATTTTACGAGTAGAAAATCTATCGAAAATCTATGGAAAAGGGGAAACAGCCACAAAGGCCCTGGATTGTGTTTCATTTTCAGTAAAAAAAGGTGAGTTTATTGCTGTGGTAGGACCATCGGGATCGGGCAAGTCCACTCTACTGCACATTTTAGGCGGAGTAGACAGACCAACCGATGGAAGGATCTATATTGAGGATACTGATATTTATGCGTTGAATGAAACAAAGCTTGCCATTTTCCGGCGCAGGCAGATAGGGCTAATATACCAGTTCTATAACCTTATTCCTGTTCTAAGTGTTAAGGAGAATATGACTTTACCCTTGTTATTGGATGGTAGAAAGCCCGATGAGGGTCAGCTTGATAAAATAATTAGTACGCTTAATCTGTCTGATAGGCTGGACTATTTACCGAACCAGCTTTCTGGCGGGCAGCAGCAAAGAGTATCCATAGGAAGAGCACTTATTGGCAATCCTGCTCTTATGCTTGCTGATGAGCCTACGGGGAATCTTGACAGTAAAAACAGCGCTGAAATTATCGACTTGTTGAAATTGTTTAATAAAAAACTGAAACAGACATTAGTTGTGATTACACATGATGAACGTATTGCATTGCAGGCAGACAGGATCATGACCATGGAAGACGGAAAAATTACTAAAGATGAGGTGATCCGCTCATGAACATCGTTAACAAGCTGACCATGAGGCAATTGAAGCTGAATAAAAAGCGGACAATTGTTACAATCATAGGCACCATTATATCGGTTGCAATGATTACCGCAGTATGCACATTGGGTATTTCTTTTTTGGATTTTATGCAAAGACTAACCATTGCCGATGAAGGGGAATGGCATGTGTTATATGAAGGCGTTAATAAGGATCAGCTTCAGGCTATAAAAAAAGATAAAGAAACAAAAACCGTCATTTTAAGCAGAGATACCGGATACTCATTACTAAAAGAAAGCCAGAACCCGAATAAGCCTTATATATTTATTAAGGAATATGATGAAAATGGGTTTGATAAATTTCCGGTTATATTAATTGAGGGCAGAATCCCTGAAAGCCCTGATGAAATTCTCATATCACAGGCAGTAATTACAAATGGCAAGCTTGACTATAAAATCGGAGATGTTCTTACCTTTGATATTGGTCAAAGATATTCTATGAAAAATGAAGATAATCGCACCCCCCTTCCACAAACTTATTCATTGCAAGAGGATAAGGACGGAATTCAAGAAATCCTATCAAAGGAAATAACCAATACTTATACAGTTGTAGGTATTATGGAACGGCCGTCATGGGAGCCAACCTGGTCTCCGGGATATACCGCTTTATCCTATGTGGATGAAAGCTTCTTGGATTCGGCTAAAACAATAAATGCATCGGTTATTGTTAAGAACATAAACATGGGATTGTTTGAGCATGGCAGGAATTTAGCTTCACAGAACGGAATAGATGAGGTGGTTTTTAATAATTCGCTGCTAAGATATTATGGCGTTATTTCTGATGACTCAACAAAAAACATGCTTTTCACACTATCTGCTATCATTATGTCTATTATTATCATCGGATCTGTTTCTTTGATATACAACGCTTTCGCCATTTCTGTTTCCGATCGTTCCAGATATCTGGGAATGCTGTCCAGTGTTGGAGCTACAAAAAAACAGAAAAGAAATTCGGTGTTCTTTGAAGGCACCGTAATTGGTGCTGTCAGTATCCCGGTCGGAATTCTTGCAGGGCTTGGTGGTATTGGCATTACTTTCTTTTTTATTAACCCAATATTAAACAATATATTAACTGTTTCCGGAAGTATACGTGTTGTGGTGTTTCCCATAACAATAATAATTGCGGCTTTAATATCTGCCGCTACTATTTTTATATCAACATACATTCCTGCAAGGAGAGCATCGAATATATCCGCTATTGATGCAATACGCCAGACAGCAGATGTGAAACTCACGGGAAAGGAAGTAAAAACGTCCAAGATTACCCAAATCATATTTGGCATTGAGGGAGATTTAGCGTTAAAAAACCTGAAAAGAAATAAAGGCAGGTATAAAACAACGATATTTTCATTGGTTATCAGTATTGTTTTATTTTTGGTTGTATCCCAATTTACATTAAACATGAAGAAGTCAATTATAATGATACAGGATGGAATAAACTTCGATATAATGGTCTCTTTTCACGAACCAAAAAACAAAAATCAGAAAAATGTAATTGAAAAAATAAAATCCTTAGAGAATATAACAAAGTCAACACAGGCTAATACTTTAGAAGTAATCTCGTATATTAATATTGATTACGCAGCGGAGTTCCTAAAAGATAGCTACGGTGATTCGGAAACTGAAAAAATAAGATATCAAGTCTATATAAATTCGATAGATGATGATTCGCTGAAAGAGTACGCAAATGAGGCGGGAGTTGATTTTACCAGATTAAAGGATGTTAATGATCCCTCCGCAATTGTAATTGATACGGTGAAATACAAGGACAAGGCACTAGATAAGTATATTGAAACTAAAATTATCAAACTTGAGGAAGAAGGCATGCTTTCTCTTCGTATCTATGATCAAGAGATTAAAGAAGAGGTGGAGATGCAAGCCCTTAAGGTGGCTGCGCTTACAGAAAAAGTGTCTATGGGTATCGCAGCTGAAGGTGGATACGCAAATCTCCAGGTTATCGTATCTGAGGATGTGCTTGAGAAAATTATGGCAAGCAACAAAAATGCAGAGGGAAGAGTAAAGAGCAAACTTTTCTTAAACAGCTCCAATTCTTTGCTTCTTCAAGAAGGCATTGAATCTATCCAAAACTCTGTTTCCAGAAGCTCGTTTTACCTTTACAACGTGTATATCCAAAAGCAAAAGCAAGAGCAATTGATTGCATTAATGTCTGTTTTCACATACGGTTTTATTGCCCTTATAACTGCAATATGTATCGCAAACATATTAAATACAATAACAACCAGTATTACTCTCCGTAAGAGGGAGTTTGCAATGCTTAAATCTGTTGGCATAACACCCAAGAGCTTTAATAAAATGATAAACTACGAAAGTATATTTTATGGTCTGAAAGCAATACTTTTCGGTATGCCGATAAGTTTTGCGGTTATGTATTTAATACATTTAGCGCTTAATATAAAGTTTAGCTTTATTTTTACTTTGCCATGGACAGATATATGCATTGCCGCTATTGCAGTTTTTATAATAGTTGGTGTGGCTATGTTATATTCAGGTTCAAAAATAAAAAAAGAAAACATAATTGATGTCTTAAAGCAAGAGATAATATGATTAATTACTCAGCTTTCTCCCCAGCTTGCGAGTAGCGTTTTTACATCTTTTGCAGTTTGTCCTTGCCCGTAATTTATGCTAAATTATTTATGTGAGTGATTTCATACGACAGAAGACGAATAGGAGACTCTTATGAGAAATAGAATTATATTGGTAATTGCATTTTCTATGCTTTTGCTATCAGCTTGCAAGCCTACGGGAGAGGATGTTATGAATATAACCACTCATATGACCGAACAGGAAACCACGGGAAAAAAGGAGTTACCACAAACTCCTTCACCTTCTGCAGAGAAACCTACAGAAGCCTCCGAACCTGCAAAAGAAACAGAGCATGGAAAAGAACAGCCGGATGATAAGGGAAACCAGGATGGGAGTGGAAACTCGGGCAAGAAAGAACATACGGATGAGAAGGATCATCTTGACGAAAATGAACACCTGGATAATTTACCTATGGTGTCGGGTGTTTCAAAAGATATGCTTAAGCCTGGGTTCTGGTTAAGTATGCATGATTATGCAGAAGAAATTATACTATCAAGTAATGAAATAGCTCAGTACAATATTAGTAACTTTAATAAATTACCGTTCTTAACCGCACCAGAAGAGTTCCCTGTGTCTATTGCCGGTAAGAGGGTATTGCAGTATATCAAAGAGTTAAGTGTTCCGTCTAAATCGGTTCGCTACGATGAAACGGGGAGAAAATATCAAACAGCAGATTACGAAAAGCTGGAAAAGAATTTGAATGTTTTGCTTATATCCGAAACCGTGAAAGTGCAATATGGCTTAACGGTAAAACGCACTTTAATGCGCACGTGGCCGGCAAACAAAGAAGCCTATGAAAATCCAAGGAATATGCGAAATGATATGTTTGTGGAAACTGCCGTATACCCTTTAGAACCGGTGGCTATCTACCACACCAGTGAGGACGGCAAGTGGTACTTTGCCCAGATATATAACTATATGGCATGGATATCTGCTAATGATGTTGCGTTATGCTCATGGAACAAACTTGAGGATTTTCTGTCTAATAAAGAGCAGCTGATAATTAAAGAAGGATTAATTCACACTCCCGCTTCGTCAGATAAACGTATATCCAATCTGCAACTGGATATGGGTGTTGCTTTGCCCCTTAAATATGAAAGTGCAGGCACATATGCTGTTGATTTTTCTCTTGCAGACGCAAATGGAAATCTTGAATTTGCAGAGGTTTTACTTCCGAAGTCGGATAGTGTGCAAAAGGGCTATTTAGGATACACAACAAAAAATGTATTGGAACAAGCCTTTAAATTTCTCGGTGAAGACTATGGCTGGGGCGGAATGAACAATGCCAGGGATTGCTCGGCATTTATTCTTGATGTTTATCGCTCGTTTGGTATAAAGCTTCCAAGAAATACAGGCCAGCAGGAGCAGGTTAAGGGAGCAATATCTTTAAGAGGTAAAAGCAGACAGGAACGTCTTGCGGCTCTTGATAGCATAAAGCCTGGTTCGGCTTTGTATATGCCTGGTCATACTATGATGTATCTTGGTAAATGCCAAAACAGGCATTATATAATTCATGATGCTGCTACGGTATACGAAAAAACACAGGATGGCAGCTTAAAACCTATGGTATTGTATCAAGTAGCTGTCACAACTCTTGATGTATACACTGGAAAAGGTGTTGAGTATCTGATGGCATTAACATCTGCGGTTGAGTTTAGATAGTTTATCAAAATTCTCCTAAGAACTCTGTCTCATAACACATTTTTAGCCCTTTGAGCTAAAAACGTGTGCCGGGGGATAAACAAATTTCCACTTCAGTGGTGGGTTCAATTTCCACTGAAGGAGCATTTGATAAAATGCTCGCTGCGTAAATCGTATTTTACATACAAAAACGCGTGATTCACGCTAAACACACAAGGAGGACGCTAAATCGCCCAAACCATATTTTGCAAGCAAAACACGGTTTGGCGCAAAACTACGCAAGCGCTTAATGAACAATCCGCTACATTTTGTCAGCGATGGTGTAAAGTAACGTATGAAAAACGTGACAGGAGAAGATTACTAAATGAAAGAAACGAATAATATAATAAAAATAAAGTGTTTTTTAATAATACCGGTCTTAGTAGTGGCTATTTTAATGGGCTCAAGCTGCGCTAAGTCTCAAAAAACACAAGCAGAAACCAAAGGCAGCCAACCGGTCTTTTCAACAGAAACAAAAGACGGTGCAAACACAAAGCATACAGAATTAAATAAAAAGCCTGAATCAGAAACATCAGAAACATCTGAAACAGTTGCCATAGAAACGCTAACTCCGGGTGAGCCAAAGAATATAGAAACTTGGGACGATCCGAAGAATACGTTAATCCCGAGTGAACAAAAGAATACAGAATCCGGGGACATAAAAGATCAAGAAGGTTCGGAAACAGAGCAAGGTAACATAGCAGAAAAAGAGGAAAAAGAACCTCTTGAAATAAGCGGTCTTGTTCTGGTTAAAGATATAATACCAGAAATAGAATTTGAATTAAAATACGCAACAAAAGATAATTTTACAAAAAAGCAGGTTTACCCATATGATATTTGTGTGCTGCAGAAAACAACTGCAATGAAACTAAAAAAGGCAAATGAAGAGCTTATGGAGATGGGCTACCATTTGAAAGTATGGGATGCCTACAGACCACTGTCTGTGCAGAAAATATTTTGGGACATAATTCCTGATTCAAGATACGTCGCAAACCCAAACACAGGTGGATCAAAACACAACAGGGGAACAGCCGTTGATGTAACACTGGTAGATATGGACGGAAATGAGCTGGAAATGCCGACAGGATTTGACGACTTTTCGGATAAGGCTGCAAGAAGCAATAAGAATGTGCCCGAAACAGTAAAAAAGAATGTTGAGCTTCTTACTAATGTTATGGTAAAGCACGGGTTTACAACAATATCAACCGAATGGTGGCATTATAACGACAGTGATTCTGCTAATTATGTTGCCATGGATGTGGAATTGGAGGAGTTTATGCTGGGAGATGCACCCTTAGATAATCAAGGACTTAAAATAGATCCAAATATAGATAAGCTTAATAACATGGATAACATAAAAGCTGCAGAACAAATAGTTCTGGTTTTAGCGGATGACCTTGAAACAAGAAAAGCAACAGCCTATACCTATGAGAAGGTTAATGGACAATGGCTGCCTGCATTTGCGCCAATAAAATCTGTTATAGCCAAAAACGGGTTGACCTATGATAAAAAAGAGGGAGACAAAGAATCTCCAATTGGGGTTTTCTCACTGAACAGATGCTTTGGGTGGGGTGATAATCCCGGTACGAAGCTCCAATATACAAAGTTTGAGAAAAATGATTTTTGGGTTGATGACGAAAAATCAGACTTTTATAACACATACCAAAAAGGGCTTCCTAATGGGAGGTGGGCTTCTGCTGAGGATTTATACGGCATAGGCGATACGTACCGTTTTTTTATTGTTATTGAATATAACACAGATGTCCCCATTCCCGGTAAAGGAAGCGCAATATTCATGCATATATGGAAAGGGGAAGAGAGCTATACATCAGGCTGCACCGCAATGGCTGAAGAAAATTTGCTTAAGATTATTAAGTGGCTTGATCCATCTAAGAATCCGCTGTTGCTCCAATATCCAAAAAGCGGGTTTTAGGAGTTGCTCGGAAAAGCAATGTACCTTTTCAGATAGTATCCCGAGATCCACTAAGATTCCACTCGAAAAGTCACACATGCATCTTTCTACACATTCCCCTGCAAAGAAGTGTTAAATATCCAGATATTTGCTGTTTTTTTGCAGAACTTATGCAAAAACTGAATCGAAAATCTGCATACCCGACTTTCCGAGCGTACTCTTGGCATACCCACGAAAAAAGGTGACTTCACAACTTAATGTGTTGGCTTTAGCCTCAAATTGCTTCAGTCATAAAATATATCAAAAAATAAATTTTTAACTTAAAAAATAACGAAACTTTTATTACATAGATTACGTCTATAACAGATAGGGGGATATATATTGCTCATGTGCTTTATTTGGCTATGCCAAAATATAGTGTTACGTGCGTTTATTCATGTATATGAATTTCATCATAAAGCCACTTAGTGACTTTATGGAAGATAATCATATAGTAATATCCGGTTTAGGTGTTTTTCCCTGCCGGATTTTGAATG
>DAIPML010000173.1:0-7683 GCA_036768735.1 Clostridiales bacterium
CCCTCAATTTCTCCGCACCTTATCTTGTAGACCCTGCCTCCAACACTTTTTTCACTTGCGGTATCTAGTATTTCTACCGTATCTCCTGCTCTAATTTCAGCGAAAGGCGTATCCATATATCTATCTACTTTGTATGTATCATAGATTCCACAGGAATCACGCTCTGGATCAGTTGGTATTACAAACCTATATTCTTTATTTATAAAATCTTTTTTATCAATCGCAATATTTATCAATTTATGGTTTTCATCTAATATATAATATCCCCTTATAATAGAGGGTTCGAAAAAAAACTCTATACCTTGATTAGATACTATTTGCGATTTTTCGTTGATGGTATAGTAATCATTATGGATTCTCCCTATTTCTATGATTTCTTTACCGTTATATATATAAAATATACTTTTAGGGTTTACTGGACCGTATTCAAAGACATCAATTTCCTGATATTGATCTGACGGATCAATATCAATAATATGAATATCAGTTGATGGAGATTCAAGCCTTAAGTCTATTTTTACATCATTAATTTTAAGCTCCGCATCCAGCCATGATGCTCTTGTTATATCAACTGTAAATTCGATATTATCAATAACACCATCACCGTTTAAGTCTTCATTCCATGTGTTTGTAACTTTCTCAAGCTCTTTTACCTCACCTATTATATTTTCATGTAGAATTTTTACCTGTGTTTGCGCCTGTTCAGCGTCTTCTGTTTTCTTGCTTTCCTGCTGCGGATCTTTCAAACATCCCGTAAATATTATTCCATTAATAACAATTAAGCTCAAACATGTTATAATTAATTTTTTCAAAGTATCAACCTCCAAAATTTCATCAGCCTTCTTCCGAAGGCTGGATAACCATATTGTGATTGCATCAGGTTGCAGCGGGCTACCACTTCCTGCAGTTAAACCTGCAGGAAAAAGTCGTTTCACGACTTTCTTGGGAGCAATCATAACATGTGTTTAAATATAAATCTGTTTTTTATTCGGTGCAAATTCATTCTATATAGAATAATTTGCACCGAATAAGCTGTGTTTACCAATCAACCATAGTAAATGGCATATAATTACTGTCTGCTAAGTCGGTATGGCTTTTCCATGTTAATTGAGTTTTTGGTTTTTTTTGCTCATATATATATACACCTCCAGGGTAGATAGCGTTTCCAACAATTGCAACATGCCCAAATAATTTTGGGACACCATTAACTGTTTTCCAATAATTATACACTAACCCGTCAGAACGCTCTAACAATAAATATGCAGCCAGTAAATCATTATTATTAATATCATCGCTAATTACATATGAGCCTACCTTTTCAAATGTAGTGCCAGCTATAATTGCGTTTTCAAAACCATCAGTATTCATTCTGTTTTGATTGTATGCTATACTCGCATATCCAGAACAATCATTTCCGTATCGGGGATAATCATCTGTTCCATTATAGGCAGGTGTGTAAAAATTACTCATTGTCATCGCTTGTGAAAATCCACCTACAAAATAATTAGAAAGACCAGTAGTTAGTGATCCATCCCCATCGCACTGTGGGCCTTGTGAGTATGGTAATCCCATTACATAAACATTCGCAGGAAACACACCCGTACCCCATTGAGGAAGATCTTGGGTAGGTGTCCAGCCCCAATTAAACATTATGCTACAACGATCCCGCACATCATCGCGGGTTAATTGCCCAGAAGCGAGAAGTGTGTGGGAATTATTACCGGCAACAGATCTGATGCTATTGATTCTTTTCTCTTGTCTTACAATTAAATCTTTAGCATTATCATCATATTCATCACTTAAAACAGTAACAGGAATTATTTTTTTATAATCTTTGAAGTCACATACAATTTCAGTTTTTCCTTTACCCTGTGCAGTAACCCAGCCGTTTTCACCGACTGTTGCAATATCAGAATTATTAGACTCCCATTCAACAACATGATTTATTTTTATTTTTTCACTTGTTAATGGTTCGGCAAAGATTTGTATATACTTGGAATGACCTTTGTTTGTAAAGACTATCTCCTCTACCGTTGAATAGTATTCTTTTGGCTGTGAATCGATAACCTTAACAATTACGCTTTTCCTATAATCACCATATGTATAACTTATTGTTGTTTCACCCGGGTTAACAGCGTACAACCCTTTTTCAGTAGCTTTAACTATATTGGGGTTGCTTGATACTATTTTAGTTTTAGATCTCACATTCTCTTCAAGACTTACACTGGTATCAAAGACTGCTATACCAAAAGGAATGCCATCAATATCATTATACAGAAATTTTTCTAACACCAATTTACCGTTTTTTAGTGCTTTATCACTCGATATAATTATCCTACCGGATTTTGACTGATTGCCTATGCTTGTAACAGTAGTAGCAGCCAAGATGAAACAAATAAGAACTAAAACGAAACTCTTTCTTTGCATAATTAACATCCTTTCAATGAAATATTTACAAATTACACAAAAAGGAGTATACTTTAGCCATGGTAGCCTCTTTGAGGATTTGCATTTTATGGTTAAAGGTTTGGTATAGTGACATTTTGCATGGATAGCACTTTACCAGACCTTTTCCAGCTAACTTTTGTCGCTTCTTACGTGAACATCACAACGATAACAATTAATACCACATTTATACTGCTATATTATACAAGATATAGTAGTATGTCAAGGTGTTTTGTATAAATGACCCTTTTTCGTGTATAAAAAGTTTTTTTGACCGTTTATACATAAAAATGCACACTTTATGCAAAAAAACTAATATATTTATAAGGGGGAAGGGGAAATATCAATATTAAAGTATTAACACCATGAATTAGTGATCAAAATGAAAGCACTCATTCACCCATACCTTATATTTTTAATTCCGTCATATATGCTTTCTTTAAAGAAAAAAAATAAAAGTATAACCGGTGCAATATATAACCGAGCCTGCAAAGGCAATATCAGGGCTGGAACCATACCTTATTTCGATAAGAACACCTGAAATAAGGTCTTTTTTTACAGACACACAATCAAGTCAAGAATAATTAAATAAAATTGGTTATTCTTGACTTGATTATCAAATAGCATTATAATAGAGACATCCAAACATTAGGAAAACTCGTGATAGAAAAACAGAGTACTCATAGTACTCGAACAGATGTAATTCTTTGTTGGAGTATATTGGAGGGATATCAGAATGAAACGTAAAATAACAAAAAACCTGATCGCTTGGAAAAATCAATCCAAAGACCGTATGCCACTATTGGTTTACGGAGCAAGACAGGTCGGTAAGACCCACATCCTACGTGAGTTCGGAGAGCAGTTCTATAAAAATATTGCTTATGTAAACTTCGAGACCAATCAGACAGTCAGCTCTTATTTTTCTGAAAACATTGAGCCGGAGCACATTATACGTTTTCTGGAAACCGAGGTTCGTGAGCGAATTATCCCCGGTGAAACGTTGATTATATTTGATGAAATTCAAACCTGTGAGCGTGCATTGACCTCACTTAAATATTTTAATGAGAAAACACCGGAATATCATATAGTCTGTGCAGGAAGTCTTTTGGGTGTAGCCATTAACCGTGAGCAGTATTCATTCCCTGTTGGTAACATAGATTCTATGACTCTGTTTCCGATGGATTTTGAAGAATTTTTATGGGCTTTGGATGACGAAAAGCTGTGCGAAGAAATAAAGCGAGCATTTGAATCCAATGAGGCATTGCCACATGCTTTACATGAAAAAGCATTAGATTTGTTTAAGCTTTATCTGATAATCGGAGGGATGCCGAGGGCGGTTCTCACCTATGTGGAGAGCGGCAGCCTGCTCACCGTACCAGATGTACAGAACAAAATTATCAATGATTATATCGCTGATATGGCGAAATATGCATCAAATGCAGAGAGTGTTAAAATACGCGCTGCATTTAATTCCATTCCCGTTCAACTTGCCAAAGAGAATAAAAAGTTTCAATACAAGTTGGCACAGCGTGGTGGAACCGCGACTATTTTCGGCTCAGCAATTGACTGGCTCAGTTTTGCTGGAGTAGTGCTTAAATGTGGGCGAATCACACAAGGGTACATGCCGATTTCTGTATATAGTGATCTCTCCAGCTTCAAATTATACATGGGCGATGTCGGATTGTTGACCATGAAAAGCGGGATTTCCCAGCAAACAATTTTAGCGACGGGTGAAATAGACAACACATTTCTTGGCGCATTAACCGAAAATTACGTGGCACAGGCTTTCGCTGCCAGGAATCATGGACTTTATTATTGGACGACTGAGGGTAAAGCGGAGTTGGATTTTGTTTTACAAAAAGATAATGATATTATCGCCGTTGAGGTAAAAGCCGGAATACGAACAAAGTCAAAAAGCCTCACTATATTTACGCAAAAATATGAACCGGCCTATTCCATTCGTATTTCAAGAAAAAACTTTGGATTCGAAAATAATATCAAATCGATTCCTCTATATGCCGTATTTTGCATATGAAACAACCATTCATCCATATCTTATATTTTTAATTCCATCGTATATGCTTTCTTTAAAGAAAAAATATAAAAGTATAACCGGTGCAATATATATAACCGAGCCTGCAAAGGCTATATCAGGGCTGGAGCCATAAAGACTGTTCAGCACTACTGACAGCGGATATTTCAATTGATCATTTAGAAGCACCAAGGGCTGCTCCACCATATTCCAGGTTTCTGCGAATGTCATTATGACGACTGCGGTAATTCCTGCTTTAGAGTTTGGAATGACCGAAATTCTCATGACATCAAGAACAGAGCCGCTTTCAAGGAGCACAGCCTCAATTGATTCATTAGGTATAGTTTTAATGAACTGCCTCATAAGAAAAATTCCAAAAGGCGCGAAAATACCGGGCAGAATGATCGCAGAATCTGTGTAAAGTATCCCAAACATTTTAGCAAGAATGAAATTCGGCAAAAGTGTTACCTGAAATGGCATCATCATAACAACAAGGATTACAAAGAACAACAAGTCCCTGCCCTTAAAGCGGATTTTTGCAAACACAAAGGCAGTAGGCAACGCTATTAAAAGATGCAAAAAGGTTATTACTGTGCTGTACTTTACAGAATTCCAAAATAGGGCAAGGTAATCGGATTTTTCGATTAAAAGTATATAATATTGCTCTATTGACAGTGGCTCGGGTATTAATCTTATTTGTTCGTTGTTGCCGCTAAAATAAAACTTGCTGACTTCATTTACAGTCATAAATGAATCAAAAAGCGTTAAAACAACCGGAAATACAAAAGCGGCGCATAGCATAAAAACAATGAGCAAAGCGGCCGTTTTTTTTATGTTATTCGGTGTACTTTCTTTTATCATGACCATACCCCTTTTGAAAACTTGTTTTCAGCCTTATATAATACAAATACTATTAATAAAATGAAAACTGCGAATATTATTGAACAGGTTGTTATCCTTTCGTAGTTCAGTTTTATAAAATGGTTATTCATATAATGCTGTATAAAATAAACCGAATTTTGCGGATATTGCCCGTAAAGAAGATAGGTTTCCTTAAATACCTTAAAGGAATTTACAATCGATATTACCAATACAAAAAAGGTTGTCGGGAGAAGCTGAGGCCACGTTATGTATGTATGTTTTTGAACTATATTAGCGCCATCCAGGTCGGAAGCTTCATACTGCTCTTGCGGTATCTGCATAAGTCCGGCGGTTAGCAAAATAATATTATACCCTAAATTCTTCCATATAAAAAACAGAGTTACCGGAATCTTGAAAAACTCACTATTGTCGATAACTTTTATACCTAGAAGCTGTGTAACAAGATAACTGTTTTCACCAAACAGAATCTGCCAGACCAGCACAATGGATGCTGATGGAAGAAGCAAGGGGAATATAAGGGACATTCTAATAAGCTCAAATTTATTGATAAAATGCACAAACAAAAATGACAACAGCAAGGAAGATGCCATTAAAACGGGAACTGAAGTAATGGTAAACATAAAGGTGTTTTTTAATGCAAGCAGGAAAAATTCATTTTTAAAGAGCTGTATGTAATTATTCAGTCCGACAAATTTTTTGGAGAATACGTTCTCTATCAGTGAATAATATAAGCTGATTATAAAAGGGAGCACATAGAAAAGGAGTAAACCGCTCATCCCCGGGATAACCAGCAGCAAATATTTTTTTCTTAAGATGTTCAGTTTTAATGCACCTCCATTTTTTTTGATTGATCTTTTGTTAAAAAGTAAACAGAAATAATGGATATCAAGCCGGAGCACGCTAAAAGCAAGCCCGCATAACCTGTTTGATTGCTCAGTGTGTCACTAATTTTAGTACTATTATTTCTTTCTAGATAATGAGCTGATAGCTTTTCATGTATCTCACCAAAATTAATAAGCCTTTTTGGTATCAGTGCAGGGTCAATATAGAGCTGAATGTGCATCAGCCTGTATAATATTAATGAGGCGGAAATAAAAATGAGCGGGTAAGCCAATAATTTTAAAATTTCAATATAGTACAGCTTAATAAATTCCCGGGGGTACACACTTTCAAGACAATTCTTGATTACTCCTACCTGATTTTTTAATTTTGCTTTTATCAGTTTTATCCCATTTACTATAAAAATAATATAGATAACAAGAAAACTCAGGTTTTTTATGTTCAACTGTCTTTTTGTTTCCTGGTCTATGCTTTGCATATCACAACTAACTATCTGGTCAACTCCCGTTTCAAGCTGATCTAAAAACATTTCAGCAATATTGTCTTTTGTCCTGATTAATATTCTTGCCGGTGTATTATTTTGTATGTTCATTGTGGTATAGGGTATAAATATAATATCCTCCTCCATTGCCGACATATTTTCCGATATGGATTTTCTTTCTTTATAAACACCAATAACCTTGAATTCCTTGTTTCTGATATTTAGCGGCATTCCGGTGCATTGCACGCCGGCGAAAAGCTTTATTGCTGTTTTTTCACTGATGACGGCATATGGTTTTTTGCCTTTCAAATCATTTTCAAGTATCCATCTTCCGGTATAAAGCTCGATGCCTTTCATATCCATATATTTCTCATCAACACCGTATATGTTTATGCTTAAAGTCTTATTGTTAACACGGCTGACACTTTGCATAAGGTATATGGTCATGCTGTCAATAAGCGCATTTTTATCAGCGAAAATGTTAAGGTTTTCAATGTCCGGTTTTTCAATACCCTTTGCCGGTGCAAATATAACCATGTCTTTTCCACGTTCCAGCAATGACTCAATATGTAAGCTGAAGAAAACGGACAATATTAAAGCAGCCAAAGAAATCTTTTTTACCATCTTATTGCACATCCCGTCCATCAAGCAGTTTTACAGCCATACCATCTTCAAGGCTTCGATCCCAACCTGTCACAATAATATCATTAGGGGTGATATCCTTACCCGCAAAAATATATTCGTCATTGCTGTCTCTTATACGAATTTCCCTTTTTTCCACATAATATTCTTTTCCAAAAAAGGTCTTCTTTTCTTTAAGCAAATAAACAAATGGGGAGGACGCCTGTACCAAAGCAGAGCAGGGTATTAAATACTGTTTTTCAGATGAACCCTGTTTTATTGAAATGGCAATTATTTTATCAAGATTTACCGAGGTGTTCTTTGGCTTAATAATCATATGCCAATCGTTTTCTTTAATAATTCTATAAATAACCCCGGTTAA
>DAIPML010000174.1:0-7654 GCA_036768735.1 Clostridiales bacterium
AAGTTTCAAGATTGTTTATGGTATGTTCAAGTCTGTTTTGAACAGCACCGAGCTTAGAACGCTCTGCAGATACTGCTGTAATTGCTGCTTCAATACTTGTGATAGCTGAGTTCGCAACAGTCTTTGTTGAAACGTCAATACCTGCTGCAGTAATAGCATCAGCAGTTTTTGCACCCCCGGAGAAGGTGGCGGCAGTTGCTGCAGTTGTTGACAATGCGAAAGTGACAGTATCGTCTCCACCAGCAATCGTGCTTGCTGCTCCGCTGAGGGTTATGGATACTCCCTTAAAAGAGCCTGCTTCAACATCAATTGTTGTATCGGTATCTTCAACATTCACAACTTGCGCTGCACCTGCAGCACCTGTCAGTGTAACTGTTGCAGAAACTTCAGCCACTGCATCTGTACCATTAACAGCGTCTAATGCCGTAAATCCTAATAATGTAGCACCTACTCCGGCGTCGGATCCTGCCATGTCGACTTCTGAAGTTGTTCCTGTTTTGGAAACATCGGTAATGGTAAGCTTTGATCCACTATAACCAACTGTGTAAACACTTGAGCCGATGGCACTATCAATGTCAGTCTGCAATGCTGTCACAACCTCTGCTATTCTGCCGGCGCCATCAAAGGTCGCACCTAATGCGCTAACGGCGTTTAAGGTTACGTCTGTTCCATTAATTACAATCTTAGTAGCGGTATTAAACGCTATTGAAACACCCAGATCTGCTTCTGCTGTCTTTGTCGCATTTGTGGCCGCTTTAGCTGCAGTTCCTGCAGCATAAGTCAATGTAACCACTTCGCCATCGGTAACTGCCGGTCCATACGCTTCATTAACAGTTGCGCCTGTAACAATACCGGCGCCTGTGGCAGTTGCTGTACTTACATCTCTTGCGACGCCTAATGTTTTAGCGTCCATTGCACTGATAGAAATGTTAATGTTTTGTCCGGCGTTTGCTCCAATATGGAAAGTGCTTTCACCCATGTTGCCAGATGTAATACCACCATTTAAAAGCTTCTGGGTGTTGAACTCAGTATCATTAGCGATACGTGTTATTTCAGTCGCAAGTTGGTCTATTTCCTTTTGTATTTCAGCACGGTCAATTGATGTGTTTGTGTCAGTAGCCGACTGAACAGCAAGTTCTCTCATTCTTTGAAGAATGCTGTGGGTTTCATTCAATGCACCTTCTGCTGTCTGAATAAGAGATATAGCATCTTGTGAATTCCTGGAAGCCTGATCTAATCCTCTGATCTGACCTCTCATTTTTTCGGATATAGCAAGACCTGCGGCATCGTCGCCTGCGCGGTTAATTCTATAGCCGGATGATAGCTTTTCAAGGGACTTGCTTCCTGCCGATGTGTTAACGGTTAATTGACGATAAGTGTTTAAAGCTGCGATATTGTGATTAATTCTCATGATAAAACCTCCTTGTTATTGTGTCCGGCATCCTTGCCGGAGCTAATGATTTGATATTTTTTTATACAATTTAAAACCCGGTCGACCAGTGGGTTTTTTATTGTCTCATTAAATATATCGTAATATTTTTGAAATACTTAATAGGTTTTTAAAATTTCTTTTATTCTTTTTTTAATATAACGAGGCTTAGATGTCCCCCTTCTATAGATGGCGGGTCATATTTCTCACAACAGGCGGTGAATCAAAAACTCCCACCTCTTTGAAATGGTGTGTTGAAATTGCCAAGCAATTTCTTCGGTTATTTTAAAGTATTAAGTATATCGTAAGCCATATATGTTTTGAATCCTACTCGTTGCGTCTTTTAAACCAATATGGTTGAAAAATGCCTAATTGAGGTATTTTATTTATTGTCATCCTTGTTGTTAAGTCTAATGGCTTTAATTGCTGCGGGATCAATTGGGTTTGCGGCTGCTTGCCTGTTTTCAGAGACAATCTCTTCGAAAACTTCTTTTCTGTAAATAGCAACCTCTCTGGGGGCATTGATGCCAAGCCGAACCTGATCTCCCTGGACATCAATTATGGAGATTTCTATGTTTTGACCTATCATAATGGATTGGCCTTTTTTCCGGGATAATACCAGCATGAGTTTTTCTCCTTTTTAAAATTTTCTTTTCTGTCGTTAATTCCGGCGTTCAAGCTTTTAGACCTGACGACTTTTGATAAAAACATGAAATACCGTGATGCACCTGTCCACTCGTCTATTATATACTTTAAATAAAATAGAGTCTCGTAAATTTTACAAATATTTGTTATCAAATTTCTTTTTAATTTATACTACACTTGTGAGCGCTGTAATTATGTTTTGTTTATAACACATTGCTTAAAATAACTAATCACATGCTATTTCCCTTTTGCTTTGCCAAACAATATAGCACTAACGTGTAAACAAGTATTAACATATTGAATTTCTACTTTCAACATATATAGTATTTCACAGGAAATTTTTCTTCTTTCATAATTATTTGTTTTCCTATATTATTTTGCATATTTATTAACAGCGGTGCTTTAAGATTTACAGTAATATCCTTTATATTTTCCGGAATTGTAACAATAGATAGTGTTAAAACCCGTTCGGTGTTTTTAATTCCAAGCTCTGAAATATCCTCATCATCCACATCCACGAAATAATCCTTGTGGATGGAGAAGGGATCCGTTACGACAAAAGCAAGGTTTGGATCATCTATTCCCTGAAGCCAGAAGAAAGGGGCATCTGCTTCCTGTTTACCCAATAAAGTAAATCTTTTAACATCCTCAAAGCCCGGTAGCCCGGAAGGGAAAATTATAATGTCCTTTGTATCAATATCAATTTTTCCAAAAAGTTTTGTTTGAAGCTGCATGGCAATTCCTCCGTAAAAAATTTCTATTCTTTATTTATGACAATTATTAAATCAACAAACTTTAAAGTCGCTACAGCGCAAGCATTCTTAGCCCATAGGGCTAAAAATACGCTCTGAGGCAGGGAGCTTAGGGGTATTTTAATAAATCTTTATGCTTTAGCAGGAATACTCTCCGAAAATTTAGTGTGTAGATTTTTTGTTCCGTTAGATGCAAGAGAAGTGAAAAAACAGTCATAGTGATGTAAGCGTGCTTTTTCGTGTCTCTCCTGCTACATTATCCCAAAAAATCCACAAGACTTGGTTGAATTACCTTGGCACCGGCTGACAGGGAAGCTTTGTATACATTCCCCTCATTTAAAAAGCTCATAATCGCTTCGGCCATATCCACATCCTCATTCTTACTCATTAGCTTTGTAAAGTTAATAGAGTCGTCTCCAAGCCTGTTGGCTGTTAGCTCAAGCCTGTTCATTCTGGCGCCCACTCCCGATCGGACACGCAGAATATTGTTTATATCTGCATCAATTTGTGCTAATGTGCCGCCTACAGCAGTATGATCCCCTGCACTCATGGCTGCGATTAGGTCGTCAAAGGTTTGTATGAAGCTGCTTTTATCGGCGGCTACCGCATCTGTATTATTATTAAATAAATCACTTCCGGTTACGTTCACATGGATATCATCACCTATGCCAATTTCAAACTTGATCTGCTCGCTGTTGGCAATATCAATCTGAAAAACCCCGTCATCGTCCATTAAAGGCTTGTCCGTCTTAAATCCCGAAAAAATATACCTGCCTGCGTAAGTTGTGTTAGCCATATGAGTCATTTGAACTTTCAACTGTTCAACTTCCTGTTTAGCTTTATCCAGATCCTCGGGTGTTGTTGTACCGTTGGAGGATTGGACTGTAAGCTCCCGCACCCGGTGCATAACATCGCCCATTTGGGCAAGAGTTGTTTCGGTAATTTCCATCCAGGAAACTGCGTCATCCACATTTCTTTGGAACTGCTTTATTTCTGCCACATCCGTGCGTAGCTTCAATGCTCTTGATGCAACTATAGGATCATCCGATGGGAGACTAATTTTTTTACCGGTCGCAAGCTGGGTTTGATACCGGCTCATTCTGTCCAGGTTTGTATTAAGATTTGATAACATGTTATTGATTAACATATTGTTCGTAATGCGCATAATGTCACTCCATTCTGAAAATAAACTATTCTAAATTTTCAACCATTTGGTTGAAAAAACTTCGTGGCGGGTACCTATTCATAACATCCGGCGAGTCAAAAAATTACGGACTGTTCCTTGGAGTCCACTCGAAAAGTCACGAACGCATCTTTTCGTCCATTTTTCCGAGCGCACTCCTAGCTGAATTTTGCAAGCAAAATCCTTTACTCCCACCTCGTTGAAATGGTGTGCTGAAACGTTATTTTGCTTCGCAAAAAACGGGTCTAAGCAATTTCTTTCGTTATTTTTATAGCATATACAAATCACAATCCAAGCCTGTTTACCAATATATCCAATATTTCGGCATAGGTTTGAATCATTTTAGCCGCTGCTCCGTAAGCATGTTGATAGCGAACGAGATTGCCCATTTCCTCGTCAATCGACACCCCGGAAATAGATTGCCTTCTGTTGTCAATTTGCTTTGTCATTATATTTTGGCTGCCTAAGTTGGTGGCTGCCTGCTGTGCGTCAACACCCATTGTTGATATAATTGTTTCTATATAATCCTCCGGACCGCCTTCCATAAACATATATTTATTGTGACGCAAGCCAAGTATAGACCGCAGGTTTTCAATGTTTCCCAACTGTTCCGGGCTTCCTGATGTGGCAATATTATTGGTCGGATCTTCATCTATTTCCTTGCTTATGGAGAAGTTCTTCGCCGTGATATGGCTGTACATTGCATCTAAATATTCATTTTTGTCCGTTGTCAGAGGATCATCTATAACCAAACCCGCTCCCTGCATAAAGGTTGCACTGTCAACGAGATTTTCATTTTCGTCCTTCATCGTGAAAAAGCGTATACCTGCTGCCGGATCACCCGCCACCGAATTCAGCTTGTACCCGTCCACATGACCGTTCACTTTATCAAGAGCACCATCGCCGTCAATATCAATGACACCTTCATTAAAGGTTCTCGCAAAAACCCTGACAAACTCATTCATTTTTCTCTGATAAAACGGAATGCCTCTGTAATCAGGGCTTCCGTTAAGTTCGTCATTGCCGTCCCTGATCTCCATATATCCTTTAAGCTCTCCCGACCTTATTGCCAGCTTATTGCCATCCGCCCAGCCCACATCATACAGGTTTTCAATATCTTCGTAATTAAGCTTTGTTTCACGTTGTTTTGTTGAAAGATGGGAAACATTGGTATGATCAACAATTGCTTTGCCGCTTATTGTAACCACAAAACGCGTATCGTCACGACCATTAGGGAGTTTTCCAGCCACCACTTCATATGCCTGTATGTTAATGAGCCCCGATAATTTATCAACGAGAAATCCTCGCTGATCTCTGAGATCATTAGCTACATTGCCGGTAACCTCGTAATTGTATATTTGCTGGTTAAGCTTTGCTATCTGATCAGATAATGAGTTTATTTCCTGCACCTTGGCGTAAATAATGTTATTTACGTCATTTTGCAGGTATTCGAAATGCGCTGCCACGCTGTTAAAGTATTTTGCTACCATAATTGCTTTTTCTTTTACTGCAGCGCGAGTTGACAGACTTGATGGATCAACGGAAAGCTGTTGGAGGTTATCATAAAAATCATTCAACACCTTATTAAACCCGCTGTCTGACGGCTCGTTATACATTGATTGCATTTCCTCAAGCAATGTGTCTTTAACGCCCCACTCTCCAAGGTATTGGGATTCACTGCGGTATTTCGTGTCAAGATATTCATCCCTTACTCTTATTACACCCGTGACATCCGTACCTGTTCCAAGCATTCCCGTTCCGTCTGTCATTAGCATAGGTCTTGATGCCTGCTGGGTTAATGCCTGGCGCGAATATCCCGGTGTATTAATGTTATCAATATTATGATTTACATTGGTAAGTCCCCGCTGGGCTGCATATAAACCTCTTGTGGCTATATCAAAGCCCAAAAATGTGGTATTGTTCATGCGTTACACTCCTCCTATTTCCAACAAACGGGCATCCCTTTGTACTATTTTACGAAATACCTGTGCGATGTATTAATGTGTCCAGCATCTCATTTATAACGCTAATTGTTTTTGTAGCGGCGTTGTATGCATATTTAAACTTAATCATATTACTCATTTCTTCATCAAGGGAAACCCCCATAATACCCTGCCTGTCATTATCAGCAGCATTAACAAGCGTTAGCTGGTTTTTAGCTATTTGCTCAGCATCATGCCCCATATTTCCGACACGCAGTATTATATTCTGGTAATAATCATCCACACTGAGAACCTGAACATAACCTACCATAAGGTTTTCGTTTCTAAGATGAGCCACTTTAAGGGCAATCTCATTGTCGCCATTGGCGTCTGTAAGTGATGCGACAATATTGTTCAGATCCTTTGCCGATGTTGAAACCTGAATATTTCCCATCTCCATTGGAAGACTTGCTTCAATTGGTGTGAAGAACGGTCCGCCGTCTTGTCCTGTCAGGGTTTTCCCGGAATACTGCAAACGGTTTACCTCTCTTGCAACAATGCTAACAACGGCATTAAGCATTTTTTTAACAGAGGAAATAATGTCCAAGGACTCGTCAACTGTGGCGATAACCTTATTCACATCCGCTGCCGTGTCCGCTGCTGCCTCTGTCATAAGCCCTGCAAAATCAGCAGGAGGAGTCGTGATGTCATACAGTGAACCACCGGTAGCGTTGGTAATGGCATCCCATCCATACTCAAGGGGATCACCATCCTCGAATTGTGATGGATCGGTAACAACCGAAACCTTTATATCACTGTCTTTCAGCTTTGCAATATATTCGTTTATATCATTATTTGAGGTAACCGTTCCATCCCCGTTAATGCTTTCCTGGCTGTATACAAAAACATATCTGTTGGCTGATTCATGAAACGGCGACGTTGCGGCAAGCTCATCAACAAGCAGACCAAAATCCGCATTCCCTGTGGTGGTTTCGGATAAACCATTTAAAGCATTTAAAAAGCCCGTTTCATCTATTTTGAAATTATCATTTGATAAGACACCTGTACCATCATAGGAAATGAGGCGCAGATTGTAGTTTAGACCATTGTGCTTCAATTCTTTTATGTAGCTCTGCGCATTTGCCTTAATATTATTAAGATACGCCGGATCTGTGTTTGATAAATCCACGGCGAATGTAACATCAGCGGTTGTGTTGGGCGTACCGTTGTCAAAGCTGCCCTTGGCTCCGCTTACTTTTCCTCTTGCCTCCATAAGACCCTTAATTGAGCCCTCACCAACATTTATCTCCACATCGAGACCTTCTACCTTTGGCACAACAAAATGAGACAGAGCCGCATTCTGTGAAGTAACTATATTGGTTTGACTGGTCTTACTGACAAGATAATAGCCGCCTACTATAACATCCATATGACCACTCGGATGCTCTCTTATTTCTGCATGAACCATCTTTGACAAGCGATCAACCAAATAGTTTCTTGTGTCATAATAATCATTTGCCCGGTTGCCGGAAGCCACTGCGGAGGCAATGGTTACATTAAGCTTTGCGATTTCTTTTGTTATGCTGTTTACTTCATCAACTCTTTTTATTATTTCGGTGTTTATGTCATCCTGAAGCTTGTTTATCTGTGATCCCATGTGGTTTAAATGGTAGACAAGGGATTCGCCCCTCTGCCTAACTAAGGCTCTTACCGTAAGACTATC
>DAIPML010000175.1:0-7637 GCA_036768735.1 Clostridiales bacterium
TCGGTACCAGCGCCTCAAAATACTACTCGCAAGCTGAGGTGGGAAAGTTGAGTAATTTAAATAATAGATGAAAGGATAACAAATTAATGGATGTATTGTCTGGAAGTGATTTAACAAAGGAAATCCGCGCAGAGGTTATCAGAAAAAGAGAATTGTCAAATATCTCTGACGCAGAAATTGATAATCAACTTATATCTCTGGTCGAGGAGGTTGTTTTTGATAGAACCGCTGATCTTCATTTGGGTATCACAGAAAAGAAGAAATTGGTTGATTCCGTATTCAATTCTATGAGAAGAATGGATATTTTGGAACCGCTTTTAAAAGATCCATCTATTACAGAGATTATGATCAATGGTCCGGATAATATTTTTATTGAAAAAAACGGGCGTTCTGAAAAAATTCCCATGCGTTTTGAAACGAAGGAACAGCTTGAAGATATGATTCAAAGAATTGTGTCCAGGATAAATAGAAGTGTCAATGAAGCCCAACCAATTGTGGATGCGAGACTATCCGATGGTTCAAGAGTTAATGTGGTGTTAAACCCCATAGCTTTAAATGGTCCTTTGGTAACAATAAGAAAATTTGCAGAAATTCCGCTTACTATGGAGAAGCTTATAGAATTTGGAGCGATAACACAGGAAGCAGCATCATTCCTCGAAAAGCTTGTTAAAGCGAAATACAATTTATTTATTTGCGGAGGAACAGGATCCGGAAAAACAACATTCTTAAATGTATTATCCAATTTTATTCCGTCCCATGAGCGTATTGTTACTATTGAGGATTCAGCAGAGCTAAGATTATCAAACGTTGTTAACATTGCACGCATGGAAACGAGGAATGCAAATACAGAAGGTCATGGAGAAATACAGATGAAATCTCTTATAAAAACATCACTACGTATGCGCCCAGAGAGAATCATTGTTGGTGAGGTGCGTGGGGAAGAAGCATTAGACATGCTTCAGGCAATGAATACCGGTCATGACGGCTCGATGTCAACAGGTCATGCCAACTCTGTTAAGGACATGTTAACACGTTTAGAAACAATGGTTTTAATGGCTGCGCCACTGCCGCTTGATGCCATACGAAAGCAAATTGCATCAAGCCTTGACATTATGATTTTTCTATCACGTTTCAGGGACGGCAGCAGGAAGATAACAGAAATAGCCGAGGTTTTAGGTTATGAACGCGGTGAGATCACACTAAATCCGTTGTTTAAATTTAATGAAGATGGAAAAACAGATGAGGGTATGATCGTTGGTTCATTAAAATCAACAGGCAACAAATTGATAAATATTACAAAAATTAATCAAAACCTGTAGAAAAGCTCAACACGGTTTAACAGTCAACACCTTTTTTCAAATATAACGAGGCTCAGATGTCTCCCACATCTTTACACATCTTCACACATATTCAACCATTCTGGTTGAAAATGCTTGTTGGTGGTGTACCTATTTCTAACAACAGACGGTGAGTCAAAACATAACGGGTCGCTCAATCGGAGCGTTCCAGTAACTGGGGTAACGCCCACCTCTTCGTCATTTTGTTACCTGCATTATGTTTCGCTGGCATAGTGAACTCGTTCAGCTGAAGCTGAACATCATGCGTTTTTACGAAGTAAAATACGCATTGGGTTTAGGTGGGGGTCTTAGGAATCTGATCAAATTTCAAGCTCGCCTTCTCTGAATTTTGTAAGGTATTCCATACAGAAATCATCCCTACCGAGTAAAGCCTCTCCGGCATATAGATAAGTCATAAGCTTTTTATCCAAAGGATCAAGTATTGCTCCATCCATTCCAGCAGCCATTGCAGCAATTAGGAAAACCTGATTCATTATTTTTCTTGCGGGGAGCCCAAATGAAATATTGCTTAATCCGCAGGCAATATGAACCTCCGGAAACTCAAGCTTAACCTTTCTAATGGTTTCAATGGCAACCACACCATAATGGGAGCCGGTTCCCACGGGTCTTACCATTGGGTCAATATAAATATCTTCAAAATCAATGCCTTCCTTTGTAAGCTTTTCAATTAAACTTTCAGCCACAGACAATCTGTCGTCAACTGTTTCAGGCATACCGCTGTCATCCATGCACAATGCTATAATGCCGGTTTTATATTCAACTGCGAGAGGCATTATAGAGTTAAATCTTTCATTTTCGTTTGTTATTGAGTTAATGATAGGTTTGCCATTTTTATTTGCTTTCAGACCCTTTAGTATGGCTTTGGGGTTTGGAGAGTCAATTGAAAAAGGAGTATCGATTTCCTCTTGAATGATATTAATAAGCCATTCAAGCCTATCGGGCTCTTCCTCTAAGAACATGCCTGTATTAACATCAAGATATGCAGCACCGGCTTCACATTGTTTTTTAGCTATATCCAGTATTGCTTCCGAATCGTAATTTTCCATGGCAGGACGTACGGATTTTACGGTACTGTTAAGCTTTTCACCAATTATAATCATTTATAAGACCTCCAAATTGTGTTGCTTTTTATAGCAATTATAGAGTATAAAAAAGAAATTTACAATAAAATAAAAATTCTTTGATATATAAATGTTTTTACGATATGATTAAAATGAACACTATATATGTGAATTAGAAATTCAACATATAAAGACACAAATTGATGCACGTGCCATTTGTTTTGGCATAGCCAAAATATGCACATGCGCAATTTAAATTGAAAAGAAACGATCGACAAATATCACCAAACACAATTTACTTCTTTTTCAAATTTATATAGAAAGGAAACGATTATAACAATGAAAAGTGATATAGAAATTGCACAAAGCATTAAAATGTATCCGATAGAAAAAATATCTGAGACAATCGGTATTGATAAAACAGATATAGAACTATATGGCAACTATAAAGCTAAAATAAACTTTAATATGTTAATTGATAAAAAAGATACTCCTGATGGGAAGTTAATACTTGTTACCGCTATTAACCCCACTCCTGCCGGTGAAGGAAAAACCACAACAACAGTCGGCCTTGGTGATGCTTTGAGCAAATTAGGTAAAAAAACGATGATAACATTAAGAGAGCCATCATTAGGTCCTGTATTTGGAATAAAAGGCGGTGCTGCAGGCGGTGGTTATGCGCAGGTAGTTCCAATGGAAGACATAAACCTTCATTTCACAGGAGACATTCATGCAATTGGTACAGCAAACAACTTGCTTGCAGCAATGATAGATAACCATATTTTTAGAGATAATACATTAAATATTGATCCTCGAAAAATCACTTGGAAGAGATGTATGGACATGAATGACCGTCAATTAAGGTTTATAGTTGACGGTTTAAACGGCAAAACAAATGGAATGCCACGGGAGGATGGGTTTGATATTACAGTCGCTTCCGAGATTATGGCGATTCTTTGTCTTTCAAAAAACCTTGATGAATTAAAAGAAAAGCTTAAAAATATTGTCATAGGGTATACATGCGAGGATGCCCCTGTAACAGCCGGTCAACTCCATGCGGAGGGAGCTATGGCAGCGCTTCTTAAGGATGCGTTAAAGCCCAATCTTGTCCAAACTCTTGAGCACACCCCCGCATTTATTCATGGCGGTCCTTTTGCAAATATAGCCCACGGTTGTAACAGCTTAATGGCTACAAAAATGGCATTAAAGCTTTCAGATTATGTTGTTACCGAGGCGGGCTTTGGCGCAGATCTCGGTGCTGAAAAGTTCTTCGATATAAAATGCCGTATGGGTGACATTAAACCATCTGCTGTTGTTATTGTAGCGACTATTAGAGCCCTAAAAAACCATGGTGGTTCGGTAAAAGGCGAATGGGATTTTGAAAATCTTGATACACTCGAAAAAGGAATCCCTAACCTTTTCAAGCATATTGAGAATGTTTCAGAAATATTTGGTTTGCCTGTGGTTGTAGCTATAAACAGATTTCCTTCCGACACGGAAGCTGAAATTGAATTTATTCATAAAAAATGCAAGGAGTATGGCGTAAATGTTGCTCTCTCCGAGGTTTGGGCAAAAGGAGGCGAAGGCGGCATAGCACTGGCAGAGGAAGTGCTCCGGCTTATTGATAATGAAAAAAACAACTTTAAATTTTTATATGATAGTGAAATATCTATAAAAGAAAAAATAGAAGCGATATCCCAAAAGGTTTACGGTGCTATCGGTGTGGAATTTTCACCACAGGCTTCAAAAGAGATGGAGCGTTTGACAAGTCTCGGGTTTGGAAATCTACCTGTTTGCATGGCAAAAACACAATATTCCCTGTCAGATGACTCGAAGAAAACAGGAAGACCTGAGGGGTTTAAAATAAATGTGAGAAATATTAAGGTCTCAGCCGGTGCAGGTTTTATTGTTGCATTAACCGGTGATATAATGACAATGCCGGGTCTTCCAAAGGTTCCTGCTGCTGAAAAAATTGATGTGGATTATACGGGAAAAATCTCAGGTTTGTTTTAATAGACAAAATTTTACTGTTCACAGCTTTTATATCTCCTCAATTAGCTGTGAACAGTAATACAAAAAGAAAACTTGATAAATTGAATTTAAGGATGTGTTGACAATGAGTGCGAAAATATTGAATGGTAAAGAAGTTTCTGCAAGGATTAAAGACGAACTGAAGGACAAGGTTACAGAGCTAAAAAAGGATGGTATATTTCCCGGACTAGCTGTTGTGCTTGTGGGAAATGATCCGGCATCAAGGGTTTATGTCAATTCAAAAAAGAAAGCCTGTGAATTTATCGGCATTGAGTCTTTTGAGTTTACCTTGCCGGAGGATGCAACGGAACAACAGCTTTTAGAGCTTGTCTATAAGCTTAATTCAGATAAGCAGGTTAACGGAATACTCGTCCAGCTTCCGCTACCAAAGCATATAAATGAGGAAAATATCATTAACGCAATAAATCCATCAAAGGATGTGGATGCTTTTCATCCCGCTAATGTAGGAAGGATCATGACTGGAAACCCCATATTTCTTCCATGCACTCCTGCTGGTGTGATGGAGCTTATACACGAAAGCGGGATAGACGTTAAAGGCAAGGAATGCGTTGTTGTCGGAAGAAGTAATATTGTTGGAAAGCCGCAGGCTATGCTACTTTTGGCAGAGCACGGGACGGTCACCATTTGCCATTCAAGAACCGTAAATCTTGAAGAGGTATGTAAAAGGGCGGATATACTGGTTGCAGCCGTTGGTAAACCGGAATTTGTAAAAGGAAATATGATTAAGCCCGGAGCTGTTGTTATTGATGTTGGGATAAATCGCGTTGACGGCAAAATAGTTGGTGATGTGGAATTTTCATCAGCTTCTGAGGTTGCCTCAGCAATAACGCCTGTACCCGGTGGTGTAGGACCTATGACCATAGCCATGCTAATGAAAAACACAGTGAAAGCTGCAGAACTACAGAAACAGAAACTGAAACTGAAACAGATGTAAATGCAAATACAAATGCTAATGCAGCCACAAAAACTGAAACAGATATAGATACAGATATAGATACAGATACAGATACAGATACAGATACAGATACAGATACAGATATAGATATAGATACAGATGTAGATGTAGATGTAGATGTAGATGTAGATACAGATGTAGATACAGATGTAGATGTAGATGTAGATACAAATGAAGATACAGAAACTGAAACGGAAACTGGTACTGGAACAGAAACTGGAACAAATACAGCAACAGCAACAGCAACAGCAACGGATACAGATTTAGATTTAGATATTGAAATAAATATTGAAATAGATATTTATATTGGTACTGGTACTGGTACTGGTACTGGTACTGGTATTGGTATATGTATAAAACTGCATAGTCTACTTCAACTTACTTACTTACTTACTTACTTACTTACCAGATACGCCCAATTTACCAAGAAATTTTAAGTGGATTTTCTGGTTGATAATTTAAATTATGTGTGGTATACTACTTTAGAATTAAAATACACACGCAGTACGATTTATGGAAATGTGCCCTATGAATTTTAAATGCAGCGCTGCTGCTTTTTTTGCGGTCTGGTACAGGGTTGAAAACTAGGTGCGTAAGGGTCTTTCATAAAGTTGAATACTGTGGAGGGTAAACATAGGAGGATTATATATGTCTGTCATTTCAATGAAACAGCTATTAGAAGCTGGTGTCCATTTTGGGCATCAAACAAGAAGATGGAACCCTAAGATGGCTGAGTACATCTTCACAGAAAGAAACGGTATCTATATCATCGATTTACAAAAAACAGTTAGAAAGCTTGAAGAAGCGTACTTTTTCATTAGGGATGTCGTCGCAGAAGGTGGAGATATTCTTTTTGTGGGTACAAAGAAACAGGCTCAAGACGCCATTCGTCAAGAAGCTGAAAGATGCGGAATGTTTTTCGTAAATAACCGTTGGCTCGGTGGTATGATGACAAACTTCAAAACGATTCGCAACCGTATAGAGCGCTTAAATGAGCTTCAAAAAATGCAAGAGGATGGAATTTTTGAAATTCTACCTAAAAAAGAAGTTAGTAAGTTAAAGCTCGAAATGGAAAAGCTCGAAATAAATCTTGGCGGTATCCGCGAAATGAAAAGAGCGCCTGGTGCATTATTTGTCGTTGACCCCAAAAAAGAAAGAATTGCTATACTGGAAGCTAAAAAAATGGGTATTCCCATTGTTGCTATTGTAGATACTAACTGTGATCCTGATGAAGTGGATTTCGTTATCCCCGGTAATGATGATGCAATACGTGCTGTTAAGCTAATAGCATCAAAAATGGCTGATGCAATTCTTGAAGCAAGACAGGGTGAGCAAATGGAAAACATCAATGCAAATGATGACGATAATGATGATGAAATTGCTCTTGACAATATAGTTGATGACGATGAAGTTGCTGAGGAAGACGAAGAATAGAAATTTATATAGGAGGATCATTAGATGGAAATTACTGCAAGCATGGTAAAGGAACTCCGTGAAATGACCGGTTCCGGAATGATGGATTGTAAAAAAGCTCTTGTTGAAAACAATGGAAATATGGAAAAGGCTGTTGAGTTCTTAAGGGAAAAAGGCTTGGCTGCTGTTGCAAAAAAGTCTGGAAGAATTGCAGCTGAAGGCATTGTTGAATCATACATTCATGGTGGCGGCAGAATAGGTGTTCTTGTTGAAGTTAATATTGAAACAGATTTCGCTGCTAAAAACGAAGAGTTCCGCGCTTTCGTTAAGGATATGGCAATGCAGATTGCTGCCAGCAGCCCCCAATTTGTGCAAAGAGAAGATGTACCGAAGGAATTAGTTGAAAAGGAAAAGGAAATTCTTAAAGCACAAGCTATAGGCGAAGGCAAACCTGCAAACATTGCTGAAAAAATGGTTACAGGTCGTATTGAAAAGTTCTTCAAGGAGATATGCCTTTTGGAACAGCCATTTATCAAGGATACAGACAAAACAGTGCAGGATGTTCTTAATGAGAAAATTGCATTAATTGGTGAAAAAATAAGTGTCCGTCGCTTTGTCCGTTATGAAATGGGAGAAGGCTTGGCGAAAAGGGAAGAAAATTTTGCCGATGAAGTAATGAAACAGATTAACGGTTAATTCAATTTTATAAGGAGTATATTAATAAAAATATTAATATACTCCTTTTTTAAAGGAAATAGTATGGCATAGCACACAGTTTTCATATGTTTGCATCTCAGG
>DAIPML010000176.1:0-7620 GCA_036768735.1 Clostridiales bacterium
AGGAGCGATTTTATGGAGATTGGTAAGCTACCCAATGAAGTATTGCAATCATTGGTTTTAAATAATATAAAGGGGCACAGGAGGGAAGTTATAGTCAGGCCTTCCATCGGTGAAGATTGTGCAGCAGTTGATTTTAATCAGGAATTATGTGTAATTTCATCCGATCCCATTACAGGTACCGATAACGAAATAGGCACAATTGCAGTTCATGTATCCTGTAATGATATTGCCGCCAGCGGTGCGGAGCCCATAGGAATTATGGTAACTCTACTGATTCCACCGTTTGCTTCCGAGACAAGTCTTGAAAAAGTTATCAAACAACTCTCGATGACGGCAGCATCCTTAAATGTGGATATTATAGGCGGACATACCGAGGTAACCGATGCTGTCAACCGTTTTGTCATTTGCATTACTGCAGTTGGAAAAACAATTAATAAAAATATAGTTAAAACCTCAGGTGCCAAGCCTGGAGATGATTTGATTCTAACAAAGCATGCAGCCCTTGAGGGAACTTCTATTTTGGCTCATGAGCATGATATTAAGCTTACCGGAAAATTTGGTAAAAACTTTGTAAGTAAAGCACAAGAGTTTATTAATCATATCAGTGTCATAAAAGAAGGTATGATATCCGCAAAGCACGGCGCACACGCTATGCACGATGTAACCGAGGGCGGCGTTTTAGGTGCTATATGGGAGATGTGTGAGTCTTCCGGATGCGGAGCAGAGGTTTTTGAGGAGCGTATACCCATTCAAAATGAAACACAAGAGATTTGTAAATATTTTGGTATCGATCCGCTAAAGCTTATTTCCAGTGGCTCCATGTTAATATCAACACGGGATGGTGCATCATTGGTGGAGAAGCTTGAAAAAGAGGGAGTTAAGGCATCAATTATAGGAAAAACAACCGAAAATAAGAAATGTATATTGTTGACCGATAGTGGACCTGTTATTATCTTACCGCCTTCTTCCGATGAATTATATAGAGTAAAAGTAAAAGAAAAATGATAAATATATAACGAGGCTTAGATGTCCTCACCTCTTTGCGTATTTTCAACCATTCTGGTTGAAAAACGCTTGGTGGAGGGTTGAGATGGTGTGTTGAAACGTTCTTTTGCTTCGCAAAAAAGGGTCTAAGCTATTTCTTCCGTTATTTTAAGGATATGTGTTTAAAAACACTATCCCAATGGGGGAACAAAGTGGATATATTTTTATTGGGGGACAAAATGGATATATTTTTATTAATACTGTGTTTTGTAATCGGTGCAGTTATGGGTTCATTTTATAATGTGGTTATATACAGGGTACCTGAAAAGAAATCCATTGTTAAGCATCGCTCATCATGCGGTAGCTGTGGTACAGTTTTGAAACCTGTAGATTTAGTACCTATATTCAGTTATCTTTTCTTGAGAGGTAAATGCAGATACTGCAAGCAGAGGATTTCAATACAATATCCATTTGTTGAACTAATTACCGGTCTTCTCTTTGTACTTCTTTATTTTAAATTCTCATTAAGTATAGAGTTTTTGTTTTCTGCCTATTTGGTTTCAATCCTTATTATTGTGTTTTTTATTGATCTAAAGCATCTGATTATTCCTAACGGGCTTGTTATTGCCGCATTAATCGGGGGTCTCGCGCTGTTTGTTGTTCGCTTTTTTTATACGGACTCCATTATCGGAAATGCTCCCTGGTACGGATCTTTACTTGGTGCGGTTATCCCATCCGGTTTTTTGCTTTTAGTTGCTATATTAGGTTATTTTGCTTACAAAGGAGAAGCAATGGGGCTGGGGGATGTTAAGATACTTATTCCTATTGGGCTATTTTTAGGTCTTGAGCTTTCCGTTCTTGCATTGTTTCTTTCAATGTTTGTTGGAGGTATAACCGGACTAATCTTGATTATAGCAGGTATTAAGGACAGAAAAAGCCAAATTCCGTTTGGTCCTTTTATTGTCATAGGTTCTTTGATATCCATTTTATATGGAAACGAAATTTTAGCAGCCTGGTATATGTTTGCTTTAAGGTAATGATAAGATATTAAACAAAGATGTCACATGCAGCAATATATGTCTAATTTTAATGTATCAAACTTTAAGTCACGGTATATTATGCATAAGTATTTTCACTCTGCATTTTTATACATAACTCAACAACTTTCCCCATCTCAGCTTGCGAGTAGTATTTTGAGACGCTGGTACCGACATGCTGAGGTGTGATATCACATCGCCGTCGGTTGTCTGCTGTGTAGGCAAGCGCCCAAAATACTATAGGAAAGTTGAGAACATAAGCTTAATTTATCATATTTGTTACAAGTCATTTTCAAATCCATGACACTTGTTTTTTTACCCCAAATTCTGAGAGTATCAATCCGAATATATATAAAATGAAAATGAAATTTGGATATGAATCAGCCTTTACTTCTCACATACTACATGAGAAGTAAAGGAATGAGATCAGACATTTGTATTCAAACGACCAATAGCCAGCGTATTCTATTGGATGCAATCTATGCGCTTGGCTACAACACTTAGAAAGTGGTTTATAAGCTCTAAAATATGAATTAAAAAAGTTATATTATATGAGCTTTACAAGCCGCAAGTACATAACGCAACTTAAATTGTTATGTAAACGTGTAATTTAGGAGGTTACCATGAAAAAATTAAGTTTTTTATCAGCATTATTAATAGCATGCCTGATAATCCCGTTATTTCCTACATCAATAGTTGCAGAGAGCACACATTCAACCATTAGCGGCACTATATCCCTACCTAATAATGAGCCGGCACCAACAGGTGGAGTAAAGATTATCCTTAATGTTGAAACCGATAATCTGACTTCAAAAACAGGCGATGATATTTCTATCAACCAGGAATTAACGATTGCAAAAGGTCAAGCAGGAATCACTTATAGCATAATGGTTCCGAAAAGCAGCAACAAAGAAGCAAAATACAATGTTTCTTATAAAACCGAAAGTAACTATGCACCTTTTGGTTGGTATTCTAAAGACGGAACAACTCCGATAAAAGAAAAATCAACTCAAGTTAATCTCAATGCAGGAGATGTTAAGAATGTAAATATTAAAATTTTAGAAGGCAAAAAAATATCCGGTAAAATGATATTGGGAAACAGGGATGTAGCCCCCTCAAATGACTTGATTTATACGATCACAGCTATTCAAGAAGGAAGTAATAAGAATTCAAAGGATGATGATATCATTGTTTCTAATAAAATAACCGTTGAAAAGGGTAATAAAGAGAAGGCTTGGTCATTAATTGTTCCATTAAACCAGCCCGGTAAAGGTTATAAGCTTTTTTACCAATTTGAAAAAGGCGGTTATAAGGAGGAAGGTTACTATTATATAGATGGCACATCCCGCTCCTCCAACAAGGTTACTTTGATTGATGTAAGTAATACTGTAGCCGGGTTAAACCTGACCACTCTTCCGTTTACAAATATTGAAGGAAAAATATATTTACCCGAAAATGTGAAAGCTCCGAAAAATGGATTTGATGCGATAATAACAGCAAAGAATTATGGTTCTTCGGCTGCAGCAACCGATGATATTTATTTCATGAAAGAAGTCAAAATTGCTGAAGGTTCAAACTCTGCTGCATATAGCTTAACAGTTCCCGTGAAACCAACAGGCTACATTCTTTCATATGCCATATCAGATAGCAAAGGGTATATAACAGAAGGGTATTATAGCACAAAGAAAACCGAATCATCGGAAAAAGATGCTACATTGATTATAACAGGAAATAAAGCTGTCACAGGAATTGAGCTTGATATTATAAAAAAGGTGACAGCAACTCCAACACCTACTCTTACGCCCATACCCACAATCACACCGTCTCCGAAGCCCACACCATTACCGGGAGATATTGAAAAATATGACCTTAATAACGACGGTTTTGTTAATATCAAGGACTTAATTGAGCTTGCAAAGGTAATTGTTGATCAATACAAGGATGCAAAAAAGGAAGATTTCAAGGAGCAGTATAACGGCTGGCAAATGAGCAATGATGATATAAAAATACTCCGTGAAGCATTCAAACCATACTATAATAACCGCTATGATGTAAAATGGTTTAACGGTTCATCAAAATGGTTTAAAATATTTGATCTAGATTTAGAAGATTTTGAATCTATGTTCAATTCAGATAATTTTGAATATAAGCTTGATTATGACGAAGACGATTATGACGATGACGATGATGATTATGACTTTGATGATTTCAAATTTGACGATTGCGATGATAAGAATTACAACTGGTTTATGAATATGTTTAAGAACAAAAGCAATGGTAATGGTAATGACCGTGATCGCAATGACAGCAACGGTAACAACAAAAGCAGTAAAAATAATAACAAGAATAACAATAGCAAGAGTAATAAAGACAAAAATAAATCCGGGAACTAATTTAATCCTTGATTTTAAAGCAATCCCTAAACTACATTATTCACGATGTATATAAGTTGAGCTAAATTTTTCTTATGCTGTGACGAGCAATAAAGGATTCTGCTCGCATAATCCAGCAATTCAGGTGCGTAACACAGGTGGCGTACCACAGGTGCGTACCACTAGCTGTTATGGCTCCCTAACGAACCTTGAGGCGTAACACAGGTGCGTACCCACTGGAACGCACCTAAACTGGAACGCACCCCATGAGCGCCCCTAGCTTTAACAGATGGGGCAGGTGTTTTTGCGAAGTCACAGCCTTAGGAAAATGTTCAACTTATGTAGTTCATTTAAAAATATTTAAGAAGAAGCACCCTCTAAAGTGGTGTTTTTTCTGTTTTTTTCGGAAATATACGGGTAATAAATAACAAGTAATTAATCCGGAAAAGTCGGTGATATATTTTTTCATTCCTATGTATAGCAATAAGAAAACCTTGGTTATATATGGGATAAAAAAGTCGAAAATACTTGCAAAGTGAAAAAAATATGTTAGTATTAATATACATAGTTATTTTTTGTTTTCCTTTTATTCAAATCACTTGATAATGAATGGATAGAAGGTTATATACAACAGTGATGGGGATATATTTTATGCGCTAAGTTTCAATTAATACTAATCTACGGTTTATGTATGTATCATCATTGTTTCTTTTAAGGTTTTTATAATAATTAAAAAGTGACATCAATTAGTTACATAAAAGCTAAAAAAAATTTTGTAATATAAAGAGAGAGTAAAAAAGACACAAAAAAATATTATTTTATGTTAAAACAGGTAGAAATCTACTTCTTCTGTAGGGATGCTGGAGGTAAATTGAATAATGTTGCCAGAGAAAAAGAATAAAACAGAGTTCATGCCGAAACTTATCTTTTTAACGTTAGGTCGCTTTGAAATACGTAAAGATAATACAGACGCGTATATTCCGTCCTCCAGATCTACAAAACTATGGGATCTTTTTAAGTTTTTGCTGGCTAATAAAAAAATAGGCATGCCGCCTGAAATTATCCTAGAGAACCTGTATCCAAACGAATCCTATGAAAACCCAAAGAATACCTTACAGAATCTTGTGTATCGCCTGCGTAAATTGCTAAGCGATGAAAATATATTCAGTGACTATAACTGTAATATATTGTTTACAAACGGTTGTTATTCTTTGGATTTTTCAGGTGATATTTGTCTTGATACCGACATCTTCGAGTTATACCTCCAAAAAGCAGATTTGTATAAGCATGAAAGCATTCAAAAAACAATTGATTACTACGAAGAAGCAATAGCACTATATCGTGGGGATTATTTCCCTGAACTTGTATACGAGGATTGGGTAATTCCTAAGCGTAACTATTACCGTAGATTATACACTCAAGCAGTAAATGAGTTATCTGATATATCCTAAAATCCCTACCGAAATTTATAACTACACAGGTTCCTCAACATTGAACGCCTTATAAATATTGCGTTGTTCCTTTGTTGTAGGATAGATTATGCGTGTTCCGTTAATCTCCTGTAAACGGTGCCTGGAGAGCGTATGCAACAACTGTTTCAAGGTGATGTTTTTATACATGTCCTCATCAGACATAACCCTGTGGATTTCCGACAGCAGAACCAGAGCTATAAAACCAACGAATACCTTAGTCTGCATACTTTCTTGGCTGTGTACCCGCAGCCTGCCGAGGTCAAGGCTTTTCTTCAAACGGAGAAACCCCTTCTCGACAATATCTTTCTCTCGGTAGATACGCATTGCCTCTTTAGCATTGTCGATGTCGTTACTGATGATGACAACCCAGCCCGCTGTTTCGAGCTCATTGCTTATCACATCCTCACGGATGCTAACAGTGTAGCCGGATGCCACTTTCTCTGACCTCCTGATGCTAAGGTATTTCGTATGTTCATTGTCGTCTGCATATTGAGCGGGAGATTTCTCTGCCTCTTCACGAAGGGTTGCGATATGTGCATAAAGATCCTCGCGCCTTTGGAATGCTTTCTTTGCACTGTAGTAAATGTGTGTAAAAACTTTGTGTTCCTTGTCCCATACACGAACTTTTGAGACAGCCCTCATGGAATCGCCGTTAACAACAATAGTATTTTGCACACAGTCAATATCTTTACGTTCTCCAGCTACTTGATGCTTTGCAAAGGAAGACGTGAACGGTATGGAGATTATGAATTTCTTTATTTTTTTATCTTCCAGCATGGCAGTAACATTCTTGCGGCTGAAGAATCCCTTGTCCATGACAGCAAGCACCGGGCGTCCGTCTGTGATAGAGTCAAACTTTGAAAAAGTGGTCCTCAGAGTGCTTACGTCTTTAAGGCTTCCACTGTACACCGTCTGATAGACCGGCAGGCGCGATGTCTCTCCCATCAGCATGCAGATGTTAATCTGTGGAAGGTTTTCGTGGTCACGGTTATACCCCCATTCTACATCGTCCACCAGTTCCGAATAGGATGATGTAGAGGTTATGTCCAGTGCAAGGTATTCCTGCTCACTACGGTAGCTGCACCATGATTTGAAAAAGCCTTCTCGTTCCTCCGGCTTTATTGTTACCATCAATTCACTGATGCGTTGGGAAGACATGCTGCTCACAGGCAAGCACTCTGTATCTTTAATCCATTCCTCACAATAAAGGAAAGGGTCGCCTGACGAGATGAGGTAACATGCCAGCATAAAGATTTCCTGCCAGTAATGCGGTACGGAAACAGCGAGCGACTCCGTCAATCCGATCTTGTCTGAAAGATGGCGGAGCAAGTAGAAAAGGCCATAATCTCTGACAGTAGACTGCTTTATGTCATTTACTGAAAACATCTTTTCGGTGGATGGGATTTCCACAGGTGTTCCCACCTCGCTCATGCGTTCAAGATACTCTGGCTTGTAAACAGGCAGCCCAGTTTTTAAGTCTATCTTCCCTATGATTACACGGTTATTCCGTGGGTTACCATTATTGTCTCTGTAGGCAGTGCATTCGTACAAATATGTATACTTTCCAACTTTCTGCTCTATGACATAACTCACCCGATCACCCCCCTGTAGTTATAATAATTATAACTACAATTCCCGGAAAAGTCAATTGATTTATGCCACAATATGATGATGTTATGCAGAAATACCGCACTTCCCAATGCTTTCATGAGTACCATTGGTTGTAGTTATAAATTTTAGGTGGGAGCGTAGGAT
>DAIPML010000177.1:0-7573 GCA_036768735.1 Clostridiales bacterium
GAAAATATAGATGTTGTTAACAGAAATTTATCAAATGCCCTAAGACCCCTGCCTCTATAGGCGGGGGATAAACCGATTTCTGCTTCAGTGGCGGGTACAATCCCCCACTGAAGGGCATTTGATAAAATGCTCGCGGTGCGTTGCACACAAAACGTGCAAGGAAGGCGCTTTCAGCGCCCGCGTTTTGGCGCGCAATTCGCGCAAGCGCTCATTGAATTTATTCGCAATATTTATGCTTTTACGGCACCTATCAATACACCCTTAATAAAATACTTCTGTAGGAAAGGGTAAACGCACAGGATTGGCATAATTGTAACTATTACTGTTGCCATTCTCAGCTGCGGACCTATGGCAGACTCCTGCAGCTCTCCTATATCTCCTGTTGCCCTTAACGACTCAGTTGATTCAAACAAAATTTCTCTCAGGATTACTTGCAAAGGCCATTTTTCACGAGAATTTAAATATATCATCGGTATGTAGTATGAGTTCCAATGCCCAACAGCATAGAACAAACCTATTGTTGAAATAGCCGGAAGCGATATGGGTATAATTATTTTAAATAATATAAAAGGCTCTGAAGCACCATCAATAATCGCAGCTTCTTCAAAGCTTTCCGGTATGTTTACAAAAAAGCTTCGCAGCACTAGCATGTTATATGTGCTGATTGCGCCGGTTAACATAACAGCAAGATATTTATCGGTAAGACCAAGATTTCGCATAAGCATGTATGATGGAATAAGACCGCCTTTGAAATACATTGTAAATATAATTAAGTTTATAAAAAACTTATAGCCTTTTATATCTGTTTTTGACATTACGTATGCACATATGGTTGTTAAAAACAGATTTATTGCTACTCCTCCGACTGTTATCATAAGTGTGGATTTAAAAGATAATAAAATGCTCCCATTATGAAATATATGTTTGTATGCATCAAAACAAAAACTTTGCGGAAAAAGTACAATCCCGTCTTTCAGATAATCTTCAATTGGCATTAGGGATATTGTCAGTATATAAAAAAATGGATAAATAGCAGTCAGGGCAATCAATGCCAGAAATATACAGTTAAATGTATTATATAATTTGC
Source organism: Clostridiales bacterium (assembly GCA_036768735.1). Taxonomy (GTDB): domain Bacteria; phylum Bacillota; class Clostridia; order DSM-8532; family DSM-8532; genus JAAYGP01. The sequence goes on from DAIPML010000177.1 coordinate 1,088, forward strand.
GTTTTATGCCCATAATTCTACAACCCCTAGCTATTTACCTAATATAACGAGGCTAAGATGTCCCCCACCTCTATAGGCGTGTACCTAATTTCTCATAACTGGCGGTGAGTCAAAAATTTACGGGGCGCTCAATCGGAGCGTTCCAGTGGGTACGCTCCGGGCTAGCTAGATTTTGCAAGCAAAATCCTCTGCTCCCGCCTAGGATGCATGGGCGAGCAGCAGGCTCTGCCTGCGACCAGCCAAGCTCCGCCTGCGACCAGCCTCGTTGAAATGGTGCGTTGAAAATATAGCTTGCTGCGCAAGCACATAAATTAAAGTACGTTATTTAGCTTTGCAAAAACGGATCAAGCAATTTCTTCCGTTATTTTAACGAGGTTACATCGTCGATCCTACCCCGTTGAATGGTGTTAAAAATCTAGTAAATACTTTCTCCTCTAAATTTCTTGGACATCCAATTAGCTCCAACAACAAGTCCATACCCAACCAACGATTTAAACAATCCGACAGCAGTCGAAAAACTATAATCCCCTTGCTTTAAGCCTATTTTGTATACATATGTGTCAATAATCTCACCAACATTTGCAACCATAGGATTGAGCAAAACCATTGTTTGTTCCATTCCTGCACTTAACACACTACCTAATTGAAGTATAAATAATATCATAACAGTACTGGATATGCCGGGCAAAGTAACATACCATGTTTGCTGACGTCTGTTGGCTCCATCGATTATAGCTGCCTCGTATATATTTGCATCAACTGAGGAAATAGCAGCCATGTATATAATAGAGCGCATCCCGGTTTCTTTCCATACACTAGATAAAACCAATATGGCTCTGAAGTATTTGGGGTTACCCAACACCTTGATTGGCTCCATACCCAAGTTACTCAAAACCATATTCACAAGACCATCATTTATAGAAAACATGCTGGTAATAATGGCTCCGACTATAACCCATGAAACAAAATATGGGAAGTAAATGGCTGCCTGTACCACTCTTTTTAAAGGATTGCAGCGAAGTTCATTTAATAACAAAGCTATTAAAATCGGAAAAGGAAAGCCAATAATAATCTTATAAAAACTGATTATCACAGTATTCCTTAAGGCTTCATAAAAGGGTTTTGACTTGAAAAGAAGTTCAAAGTTCTTAAAGCCTACCCATTCATTCCCAATAAAAGGCTTGCCCGGCGTATAGTCTTGAAAAGCAATCGTGATCCCATATATAGGAATATACTCAAATATTATATAATACAACAGAGGGAAGAGAAACATCGCATATATAAACTTTTTTTTCCATATATAATTGAGAAGATCCCTGCCTGAGCTCTTTTTCCTGCATAAGCCACTATTAAGCTGCATATTTGCCCGGCTCACTACTTTTTCACCGCCTGTACCTTTCAATAATTCTCTTCATGTTTAATCCAAAAATATTTCGCTTATCATTCTCGCTTATATTTGCATAAGCAAGTCTTCCAAATGTAGGTCTTGGGTCGAAGAACGGCATATCTGAGCCATATAGAATTTTTTCAGATCCTGCTCCGTTAACAAGCCATTCAACATTGCCCTCTCGTGCTCTTGAAATTGCAATATCAGCATAAACGTTTTCATGCTTTTTAACGATATTCATTGCAATTTCCATAGCATCTATATCGGCACCTGCATGACCCATAATGAATGAAGCTTCAGGATAGCGAGCTGCAACCCTGTCAATCATATTTACATCGCCTCTTCCCCATACATGAATAAGTACGGGGCATTTCAAGCTGTTTGCAACCTCGTATGCGGTATCATAATTTCTGTGTTCTATTGTTCTGCCGTGGCATGATGGGTGCAGTTTTATTCCAATCATACCGTCACACTCAAAGCCCCTGTCAAGCTCATTCCTTATATCATCCGGGTGATTAGGATTAACTGTTATATATCCGGCAAACCTGTCCGGGTATTTTTTCACTGCATCAATAACCATGTTATTACCAAGTACATAGTCAGGTCCTATTGCTGCATGTGCTGTGGGACAAGCTATATTTATACCTAAGGAGTTCATGCTGTCGAGCATTCCTTCTGCTGATCCTTTTGGTACATTAAAATGCTGCCATGGACCCATATGGCAATGGCAATCAATTATCAATACATCATCTAAAGGTAATCCTTTTTTAGCCATTTCGTATATATTCAAGAAAGTACAACCCCCTCTAATAATTTTTCAATATTTTCATGAGCAATCATTTGTTTTTCTTTGTCACTGATGCGGGCATAATTAACCATACTAACTGCCGCGCCTCCAGAAAACTCAGGCATTTTGCTCCCGAAAATCATTCGATCCGCACCAAATTTCTCGCAGATTTCTTCTATTCCATTATGAACCTTGTAACCTGATATCTCTATATTAAGATTTTTAAAGCTACCAAGAAGCCCATACAAGTTTCTGTCAATAGAATAAGATAAATCGGTCAATATAATTGTCAAGCCGGGGTATTCTGTGCAAATCCTTGCAATCTCACTAAACCCCAGCTGGGTCATTCCGGCAAACAGTGGAATCTTACAGGATTCAAGCATCTTAAAAAGCTCCCCGCAAATCCAGTTTTGTGTGCTGAAAAATTGTTCATTAACGCCCGGAAATATGCAGACTGCTCTTACGTTATTTATCCTTAATTTCTCTTTCAGCTCTGAAGGTGTGTAAAACTCATTAGTGTGGTGAGGCATTACAGCCCACATAGGATAAAATTCCGGATATTTCTGTATTTCATCCATAAGCATGGCATTTCCAACCATAGGACTGTATTCTCTCGCCAAGGAGTGGTATACAAGAGCTTTGGAAATTCCGTAATGCTCCATTCTTTTTTTTAGATCCTCTACCTTGTAAAATGAACCCGGATCAATTACACCTCTCATTCCGAAATTACAATTACAATCAAAATATTTTATTTCTTCCATTTATATAGCACCTCATTTAAATAATATGTCCTGTCAATTGGTCTGAAACTACGCTTCATTGCAAGAACAAAAATGATTAAGCATCATTGCATCATTCTATTTACGGTTAGCTTCATACAGTACGTTTATTTCCTGGATCAGTTTATCTCCACCGGTCTGTCTCCAGTTTTCAATAAAAGCATCCCATTCGGCAGCCGGATCGCCCTCTGTGGTAACAATTTTTGTCACTGAATTTTTAACATAGTCCGCACCTTGAATTGTAGCAACTTCTCTTAAGGAGCCTGGTTGGAGAGTAGGGGCTGGATAGAATGGTCCATCATACAGAATCTGCGCCATTTCTGCCAACTTAGAAGCTCTTGGATCATTCGCAGGTTGTATATCTATTGTTGTTGGTTGCATTATCTGCCAGAACTTGTGCCCACCTTCCATTCCGTAACTCTTAATAGCTTCCTCGTTTAAGGTAATTGTACCATCGGAATTTTTAGTGTAAGTTAAACCTTCTATGCCATTTCTCACCAATGAGTTGCCTTCATCGGTCATTAAGTAATCTATAAATTCCAGTATTTTCTCAGGCTTAGTAACATTCTTTGCAATCGATGATACCATGTAAAACCCTTTTTGCATTGGACGAACATTAAGCCCTGTCGGACCTTTAACTCCGTCTAAAACCTGAAGCTCACATGCCGGATCATTGGCCTTTATCTTGGTCTCTGTAAAACCTATCATTTTTTGGAATGACGATGCCATGAAACCGACTTTCCCGGTTAAAATTTTATCCTGCCAGGCTTGTGATTTATTAAGCATCCATTCCTGATCAAGAATTTCATCCCTGTACAACTTATTAAGGTATACAATTGCATCCTTCATTCCTGGAGCCAATATGCCTGAAGTAAGCTTACCATTTTCATCAGGTATCCAGTTTTCAGCGATATTTGGAGGAGCATAGCAACCAAATGCTCTGAAAATAAAGTCAACCGTTGACAAGGTGTCTTCAGAGCATAATCCGTAAGTATCATCTATTTTATTTCCATCAGGATCATTCTCTTTGAATGCTTTAAGTACTGCGTATAATTCATCCAGTGTTTCCGGCATTTCCATGTTCAGGTTTCTCAGCCAGTCAGCTCTGATAGCATAAGTTTTATCTGATAGTGAAGGCTTGGGAATGCCATAAAGTTTTCCGCCGTCCATTCTATGAGCTTCAACTATATCATCGCTAAGATATTTTTGTATGTTTGGGCAATATTCTTTATATAGCTCCAAAAGATCCATGTATATTCCCTGAGCTGCCCATTCATTAAAGTTCGAAGTTCCAGGACCTGTTGTTACCGACAAATCCGGAATGTCACCCGATGTAACATAGATATTGTATTTTTCTTCCCATGTTTCATAAGGGCTGGTAATAACTTTAATTTTGATGTTAAACTTTTCGTTAATAGCTTTAATAATAGGATCTGTTTCATCATTCAGGTTTGTCCATGCCGTTCTGAAAACAGAAAACTCATAGGGCAAATCATTTCCATCGGTGGATGTATTAGTTCCTGTTATGCCATCTTTTCCGGAGTTCGGTTTTTTACACCCTGTTAAAACCAACGAGAAAACAATGCACAACAGCATCCCAATGTTTAATGCTTTCTTCAGTTCCTTTCTCATGTTTTGTAATTCCCCCCCTTTCGATCTCTCTTCTATTTTACCCTTTTAAGCTTGAAGATACAAAGGGGATTTTAAAATAACGGAAGAAATTGCTTAATCCGTTTTTTACAAAGCAAATTAACGTACTCCTCGTTATATTCATGCGGACAAATTACAAACCGTAACCATTGATATATTTATCATTTACCGTTACAGGAAGCTTTCCTTCCGGTTTTAACTTCCCAAATAAAACCTTCATTGCAGCATCTATCGAATACTCGCAATCACTATATGCAACAATACAATTATTAAGCTTGGGAAGCTTCTTCAATGCGTATGGGCTCCCAAATATTACAATTACAGGCTTTTTAATTGTTTTGTTTAACATTTCTATAAGCTTTGCTTGAGCTGCCGGGATGCTTCCGCTTCCTTCCTTATATGATATAACCCTAATGAATGTACCGAAAACAACTCGTTCATAATTTTCAGCCAGCTTCAAAAGCTCTTCTATTTCCTGAGGATCAGGGTTTTCATTTATTACGGCAAACTCGACATTTTTAATATATTTTTTACATTCATCAAACATATAGCCTGATTTGCCCACGATGTTTGAATGTAAATCTTCTGCAACGCTACCTTCCTCTTCTGTTTTTGTTGCTATAACAAGAACTTTCTCATTGGTATCTGGCATGAAAGGAATATCTCTGTTTTCAAGTACGGTTATAGATTTATCCGCAATTTCTATAGCTACCGCAACATTCTCATCGGAACCAACAGCTTTTTTTACCATGTCTATATCAATTTGCTGATTGTTTAAATTACCCAAGCTCTCTCTTATCTCTAATATTCGCCTTACAGATTCGTTTATCTGCTCAATATTTAATTCACCCGATTCTGCCGCCGAAACCACAGCATCGATAGTTATGTCAGGGTCTGAGTTATAATCCTGGAGAATTATGTCATGACCCGCTTTAACTGCTAAAACAGCAGATTTTTCTAATCCATAAACATCCCTTATCCCTTTCATTGCAAGGCTGTCAGATACGATAAGCCCGTCAAATTCTAACTCTTTTCTTAAAAGATTAGTAATTATGTTTCTTGACAGGGTTGCCGGTAATCCTTCTTCATTAGAACCAACCAATGATGGGAACATAATGTGGGCGGTCATTACACCGAGCATGCCATCTTTAATCAATACCTTGTAAGGCAAGAGTTCATTTTTCATTAGATACTCTTTGCTGTGTGAAATAACAGGCATTGCCACATGAGAATCCATATCCGTATCGCCATGGCCTGGAAAATGCTTTCCGTTTGGTATAACACCGGCTTCTTGAATTCCTTTTATATATTCACCTGCAAGATCAATAACAAGTTCAACATTATCACTAAAAGCTCTTGTATTAATTATAGGATTATCCGGGTTGTTGTTTATGTCAAGAACCGGATTGCTCGCCATTGAAATTCCAATTGCACTGGCTTCTTTTCCTATGATGTAACCCATTTTGTACGCCAGTTCCTTTGAGCGTGTTGCACCTAAAGCCATTAATGAAGGAAATATTGTTCCAAAATTAAACATGTCTCTGATTCCGCACTCAGCATCCATGTATAACAATAACGGAAACTTGGACAGTTTTTTGTATTCGTTTATAATACCGATAACCGGTTCAAGATCTCTCGAACCCTTTTGTGTGATAATAACAGCCCCAAGACCGCTAATTAAGCCTTCGGAAAGCATTTTGGGGATTTTTTCTTTAAAATTATATGCTCTAACACATACCATATGACCTATTTTTTCTCTTAAAGACATACTGCTTAAAAGTTCATCTGCTCTGCTCACTTCATTCTCTCCTCTGTTTTTTTCTAAGATATCTTAATTTCCATCAGAAAGTCACTTCGTGACTTTCTGTGTGATAATCATATTA
>DAIPML010000178.1:0-7542 GCA_036768735.1 Clostridiales bacterium
TAATTCCTGAGCGGGTAAACTCATATTTTCTTAAGCTGTAGGTTACTCCATTGATACGCACAACTTCCACAGGAACCTTAGTTATTTTACTTGTTTCAACTGTCTGCCCTATTTCTTTTTCATCTAATAAGTTATCCATCACTATGACTCGGGTTATGGACGCATCCTGATCATTGTTATAAAGATCATACGTGTATGTTGTGGTGGTTTTTCCCTGTCTTGCGTTTTTCTTCACCTTTAATGTGCCTTCTAATATAACGGGAACACCAGATAATAAGCATATCTCCCGGTAAGTATAGGTTCCATCCTCATAAGAATCGGCAGCGGATACACCCCCTTCATATCCCATAGAACCCATATATGCATATGAGTTTATCGGACTTGCTAAAGCTATACAGCAAAGAGTCATCCAAATAATCGCTTTAAGTATCTTTTTTTGTTTCATTTTGATACCTCCAGGTTTTTTAGCAAAGTACCGCAAGTGCTGTAACAATTCCTTTCCGAAATTACGCAACAACTCCGAAATTACGCAACAACTCCGACAGTTCATTTTGTAAATAAGGCAGCAGCTTCAACGGTTGTGACTTTCTGATGAAATTTAAGATTTCTTCCGAAGACCGGATAATCATAATTTGATTGCACCAAGTTGCAGCTTACTGCAACTTCCTGTGGGTAAACCTGCAGGAAAAAGTCGTTTCACGACTTTCCGGGAAACAATCATAAAATCAATAAGACTCAGCTATAACAACATACGCACTCTCCCCTATTGTGGAGCGTATTACAGTTATGCTGTCCCCTTTTTCCAGTGAGCTTCTTTCAGAAATTACACCATTTCTTATTATGACCGAATTCTCAAGTAGCTCCAGCCATGTTTCCTCCTCCTGATTGTCCCATAGCCAGGTTCCTCTGTTAAACACCATCGTTTCCGAGATTATCATTGATGAGGTCTGTACTATAACATGACCAAATGAGTCTTTTTCAAGCCCCTCCAATACAGATATACGTCCTTTCAGAACCACATCCCCGTATGGAGCGGTGCTAATCATCATTGCCTTGCCATCTTGAGAAAGAACATAGACTGTTCTGTTTTTATAATTATTTGCTCCCACATCATCAAGCTCTAAAAGGTTTGTTCTACCCCCGTTATCAAATAAGCGTGTTATCGTAGGATCAATAGTAAGGGTTTTTTGAACATTTACAAACTCCCAGTCAGGTGAGTTAAACTGCGAGAAAGACTCAAGCGTCATACTTTTCATTGGCTCAATGCCGGATATTCTTCCGCGCAGGAGCGTAAGACCTGTGTCGGCAGCAGGTTCTTTAATCCATAATACATCAGCCTTATACGAGCCATCTGCTTGACTGCTATATGAAAAATGCGCTTCATCACGACTTTTTACCTGGTTTGGCTCTAATAGCTTTCCGCCCTTAACAATTATGGTCTCATCACCATATGATAATGGCTTATTATCATTTAACAATGTTAATGTGCCACGACCCGGCATTGTTTCAACGATTGTATCGCTGATTATCCCTGTCTTATGCATTTCATTTTCGACTGTGAGATGTATAATCATATCTTTACCCAACATGTTCTTGCTTGTAGCAAAGTAAACAATTCCGCTGGCACCCTTTTCGATCTCAGGCTTGAAGTCATTGTTTATATTGAGTTTTGTAATGCCTTTAACCTGATCCTGCCACCACAAGCCATCTTTAAAATACTGTAGCCCTGAAACCATAAGACTGTTGTCCGATGTATCATAATAATTAAGCTGTGCCTTGTATATTCCGCTTATAACAGGGTTTTTCTTCCCGATTGTCACTTCACCGATAATCACTTGATTACCACTTGTCTGAAGAAGCACGCGAACGTCGTCACCGTCTTTTATATCATCCAAGCTTACACGCTTTCTGTCACGAAATACTGGTATACTTTGGGATATTCTTAGCTGCTGAACCGTTCCGTCCTCCTTCAAGATCTGCAGAGTGTTATTTCCCTTCGCTCTGACTTTCCCATAAACAGGATAGAAATTATCAGCCCCACTGATTCTTATGATATTTCCATCCTCATTAAGCTTTAAAAACACGCTATCGCCGGGTTTCAAATCATCGATCAGTGCATATCCGCCATTTTTATAAACATCCACATTAGCAATATTGATATACGAAAAAGTGCGAAAGCTTGAAAGAGTTTTTCCCGTTTCAAAAGATGCGCCTGAACCATCGTAATAATACAGGGTTACATAACCCAGCACCGGATTGTTTTCCTCTAAGATTCCGCAAATAATACCGGACTCCTGCAATAATTCCAAATTAACCTTTTCCATTGCCGTAACAAGATTGTTCTCAACAGTAATAAGCATAAGTGATTGCGGTTCTACGTCTTTTAACGCCTTCTTTACAAAATCAATATATATCAAAGCATCCTTACTTACGGTTATGACTTCTTCTGAGACGGTATCGCTTAAGTTGTGAAGGTTTGGATTATCCAGCATTCGGGTATCTGAAAATGGTACATCCATTAGGATTTCACTTCTGATTTTGTTTTCAGGCTCATCAACAGACAAAATTCTCGCAAGAAAATAATCCGTCTTTTTTGTAAGGTTCAAAATATTTACATATAAAACCTCATTGTTTTGAGTGATGTATGTAATTTCCTGTCCCTCTTTCATAACAGTTTCGTCTTTTAAAACGTCAGAATCGTTTACAATAGTTCCTGATTTTTTTATTCTACTGTCGTTACCGTTTATTTCATTTAAACTGCTTACCTTCTCCGGGTATATAAAATGGAATTGATCTAACGAACCATTGCTGTTTCTTATATTAATGTGCTTTACCTCTATGTTCTCACCACCGGTTTTATCTGTAAAGTTTTTAATTTCTTCAATAGTACCTCTGGATTTTTCCATGCTTATAAGTGGAAATATCAATGGCTCGGCATTTTTCATAATTTGAGCGGCCATTTCACGAGTAACAGCTCCTTTTGGAAGAAACCTGCCACTGTTATCTCCGTTCATGACTTTGTTTTGCAAAAGCGCTTCAATATATGGAATCCGGTGGGGATTTGCCTGCTGCCAATCATTAAAGCTATTAAAAAGATGGGTTTGCTCATTAACAGGATTTATATCCAGAACCTTGGCAATGTAATAAGCCATATCCTCTCTTGTAACTGAACTGCTTCTTTGAAAATCTAAAGAACCAAGGCTTGATTGATCTGTTGCAAATGCATCATCATATTCATCTGTAGTAATTAAACCGTCATTTAAGGCAAGTTGAATATATCCGTCAGACCACATCCTTGGAGCATATGTTTTTTTATCATCCCTAGCAAGATCCAAAGCTTCCGCTGCTAATTGGGCTTCTGCTTCTCTGCCTGCCATATTATATGCTATTGCTATAGCCTGCTCAACTGTGAGACGTTCGCTAAGCCCAAACATTTTATTGCCGTAACCCTTAAGCAGCTCCAATGCACCTGTTTCCCATATGGCGCTTTTTGCCCAAGTGCTTGAGTTTTTAACATCCGTATAATCAAGATTTTCTAATATAGCATCTGACGATTCGGTACCTGTGAAAATGCGTTCAGGTATTTCATCAGTTCCCATTGCAACAGATGGTATCAAGAAAAATAAAGAAACAAAAATAAATATATTTAATAAATATTTTTTAAAATACTTTTTGCATTGTTTTATATTAGTAAACATTAAATCACCTATTCCAAAAACATCCGTAAAATCATATCTTCTCATATATTTTTATCGGTAAAGATACAGTAAAAATGAAGTGATTTAAACAACTAAACACAACTACCGCCTATAAGGGCGGCAGCAAAAGGTGGTATTATTATTGGTAATTAGCTACTTTTCTGTGAGCTTCTTAGGACTTATGATGGCGGTGGCGTAAAAATCCAGCTGATTACTTGGGAATTAACATATTCATCCGGAATTTTGATTACATTCATTGAACCAAGGAATGGAATTATATAAGATATTACAACAAATACAACAAGGCACCCTATAACTGCCCCTAAAGCCAGACCAATAGTTTTATTTGTGGTACTCAAAAAGTTGCTTGCTAATATTAGGTTGTTAATCAATTTTGCAATAATTGTTATTATTAGTTTAACTATAAAAAACACTGCTATAATCGCAAGAACCTTCAGGACAGAAAAAACAAGCATATCGGTAATCGATGTAACAACATTGCTAATAGCCTGAGCACCTGATTCCAAAGGGTTTACCTTATCAAATAATTGATAAAATATCGCATTGTCTTTAAAAAACTCTTGTAGCGCAGAGCTGTTTTCAATAAGCTGATTACCGCTTTGAACTGAAGAAAGATCAAGAGCCTGATTGAATGCCGGGATTGTGAAACCCGAATAAGCATTTTCTAAAGCTTTTGCAACTGATTCACCTATTTTTGTTTTCTCCATAACAAACACCGCAACCGGTTCCGAAAGAAAAACAGCACAAACAACAGCAGCAATATACCCAACAAGGCTGAATATAGCACCTATAAGACCTTTTATATAACCTATGAATGCACTGAAAAATACGATACCTATTATAGTAAAATCAACCCAATTAAGACCTAGTTTTAGTAAATAGTTTAGAATAATTATAGCCGCCAGTAAAAACAAGAGCATGAATAATGGAATTTTATCAGTTCTTGCAGGCTTTTTGTGTGCATAACCATAATCTTTTTGCATAAAAACCTCCTCATATTTATGATTCCGCTGCATTAACTATGATTATGTTTATCAAATACTCCTAATACCTCTGCCTCAGAGCGTATTTTTAGCCCATTGGGCTTAAAAGCGTATGTAGGAGGATAAACAGATTTCCACTTTATTGGTAGGTTCAATCCTCCAATGAAGGAGCTTTTGATAAAATGGCTGGTTTCTGCAGTAAAATCATATATCCTATGTACAGATTTCTTTATTAACTAACTATACCATTTTTGCTTCAAAGGATCAATATTATTGTTGAATTTATTACATATTATGGTATGTAAACTTCCTGTGCACACCCTTTTATTTTGAGATATAGCTGTGTATTAACGGGAACAACGCTTCATATGCAACGCTTCATATGCAAGAACTACATATGCAAGAGCTTCATTCCGCTAATGCTTCCTAATATTGCACATCTATATCTACTCAGCTACCTGCGAACAGAAACTATTGAGAGGTTGCAGGTTAGAATAATCACCTGCAACTACACATGAATGTCTAAGCTGAAACACTATAGAAATAGAGTCTTAGGGTGTTTGATAAAAGGGTAAAAAAAAGGAGCTCTGCTCCCTCCTCCAAAAAGAATCAATGTTATTTTAGAAATACCGAAAAATTTATTATAATAAATAATAACACTGATATGACAAGTACACTGATAGCTACTGATCTCCTCTTTAATAACATTGATGATTCCCCCTTCAAACAAGCTTAACCATCTTCTGCGAATAAAGAAATTTATTTCTTTTTTGGGATCTGTAAGAATTTTTATTTTCTCTCTGTAAAAGATTATAACATAATGTTTTTGTTTTGTAAAATAAATTTAATATTAATTTAATATCCGAGAATAACTGCGAATATTTCCTGTTTGTATGATAGAATGTATTCTGTGATTTTCTGCATAAACTGTGTGGTTCTACTTGGCCATATTAATATAGTTTGACCATATAACAAAGAAACGGAGTGAAAAGCTTGCCATTTGACGGTATCGTAACGAAAGCAGTTTCAGATGAATTAAACCAAACCATCACAGGTGGTCGTATTTTTAAAATATATCAACCAACAAGGGATACAATCATACTTCATATACGTTCTAACAGCAACAATTATAAACTTCTGTTAAGCAGCAACGCCAATTCAGCGAGGGTGCATTTGACTGATATTGAATATGAAAATCCGGCAAGTCCGCCTATGTTTTGCATGCTTCTTCGTAAGCATCTTATAGGCGGAACAATTTTAAATGTTGAATTTTCAAATTTTGAAAGAATTCTTCGATTCCATATTGAAGCAACCGATGAATTGGGTGATAAAAGTATAAAACACCTTGTTGCTGAGATTATGGGACGTCACAGTAATATTATTTTGCTTAATTCATCTGATGTGATCATTGATTCAGTTAAGCATGTTGATCATGATATTAACCGCATACGTGAAATAATGCCTGCAAGACATTATATTCTCCCTCCTGCTCAGGATAAAGCAAATCCATTTGAAATTGATTACAATAATTTAGTAAACTCTATTCGTAACGATGAGGCAAGCTTAGCTAAAATACTGTTATCAAAAATATTGGGCTTCAGCCCTGTTATTTGCCGTGACATTTGTCTCCGCACCGGTGTTGATCCGGATGTATCTCCAAAATATATTGATGATACAAAGCTTTTGTCATTAACAGAGGTCTTAAAAGAAATGATTGGTAAGCTGCATCAACAAATATATTCCCCCTGCACTGTTGTTGACAGGTCATCCGGTAAATATGTGGATTTTCATGCAATAATGCTTACTCAATACGAATCTACAAATGAATTTACAAGCATCAGTGAAGCTATTGACTTTTTTTATAAAGCTAGAGAGAAAAAAGAACAAATAAGAAGTAAGGGTTCTGATATTTCAAAGATTATAAAACAGAGCATTGAAAGGTGCGAAAAAAAGATACGCATCCATATATCCACATTAGAAGAAAGCTCCGATATGGATAAATACAGACTCTACGGAGAATTAATTACAGCAAACATTTATTCTCTCCAAAAAGGAATGAAGCAATGCTCACTCATGAATTATTATGACCCAAATGGTTCATATGTTGATATTGTCTTGGATGAAAACCGTACACCACAGGAAAACGCACAATGGTATTTCAAAAAATACAGTAAATCGAAAGCTGCTCATTCACATGCTACCGATCAATTAAAGCAAGCCAGATGGGAGCTCGAATACCTTGAGAACGTTTTATACAGCCTTGAAGAGGCCGATTCAACAGAAAGTGTTGAGGAAATTCGAGAGGAGTTGCGTGAACAAGGCTATATCCGTAAAACAAACATTCGTCGTAAAAGCTTACGAAAATCTGCTCCTTTCACTTTTATGTCAACTGATGGGTACACTATTCACGTCGGAAGAAACAATATGCAAAACGATGAATTAACATTAAAGTCATCTAAATCCGAAGATTTATGGCTTCATACAAAAAATATACCCGGTTCTCATGTTATAATAGCAAGCCTTCCTGAACCAATTCCGGATACAGCCTTAGTGGAGGCAGCAGGGCTTGCTGCATGGTTCAGTAAAGCTAAAAACTCTACAAGAGTTGAGGTTGATTATACCCGGGTGAAGTATGTTAGAAAACCATCCGGAGCAAAGCCAGGCATGGTTGTCTATGTTAATTACAACACTGTTATTGTGGATCCTCTGGATCCCGAAAATTTATAGAACAGCCCAACAAATGCTTTAATGAAGCTTTATCAAATGCCCTAAGACCCCTGCCTCTATAGGCGGGGGATAAACCGATTTCCGCTTCAGTGGTGGGTACAATCCCCCACTGA
>DAIPML010000006.1:0-2532 GCA_036768735.1 Clostridiales bacterium
CATATTGTCACTTTTATAACCTTCTCCGGTAAACCGTTCGCCGGTTGTAATCCTTTCGTCGAGAGGTATCGTGGACATTGAAAGCTTACTTGACGCAACCTTATTCCCAAGCATTGATATCCATGGGCTTGTACCATCGATAATTGTCATGTCCGACATAAAATTGCCCACAACTGTCATCATGATGTCTATCAAACATGCCGGTGTAAAGAGAACCTTCCCCACAAACTTACCCATAAACGGTTTTGTAGTAATCTGTTTTTCGCTTTCACTAAAAAGTGTACGCAGCATTCCAATGTCAAGGAGCTTTCTGTCAAGGTCTGCGAAATCAAAATCATAACCCATAAAAGAAGAAGTTTTATCTCCTTCATGAGCTGAAAACATCAAAGAAATATTATACTTGCCGCTATTATTTCTAAACTCTACACCATTGGTATTCATAAGCAGGGATTCTGCTTTCGAATATGATGAAACAAGCTGTTCAATCATTATTTTCGGATAATATTTCTTTGTGTCGATTAGAAGTTCTTGTAATCTGTCAAAAAGCTTATCTCGATCCGGGGAAAGAGCTCCTGTTTCAAAGCTTTCGTTTTTTATTTTTTCCGAAATTGCTTCTGCATCATCAGGTGTTGAGGATTGAGCGGAGGTTACACAGTCCAAAACAGCCTTGTCGATAGAATACTTATCGAGTCTGTTGGCAATTATTGTACCTTTCTTACCGTCTTTTAAAGCTTTCAATGCAATTGAGCTGTTGAAAAGTGTGCGAAGTAAGCTGAAATTACCTCCATCGACATTAAGCTCGTCAACCTTACCAGAGGTGACAATGCATTGTGCGTGATCAGCGCCTGCTTTCTTTAAGGCGTCCAGCGCATATATTGCTATATCCTTATTGTTTTTCATTATATCTTCCTCCTTATCTGCCACCCATAGTGACCCTGCATTTCACAGCGGGGCCACCCATACCGACCGGCATCGGCTGTTTCTTCCCACACATTCCGGAGCAAGTCCAGATCATATCGTCAGAAAGCATATCTACTGTTTTAAGCATTTCAAATGCAAGTCCTGATATTGTTGTATCTCGTATTGCTCTGCCGAGTTTACCGTTTTTAATTTCATAACCCATGCTTATTCCAAACATAAACTCGCCTGTCATATCAGCTTGACCGTTATTTGTTGCGGTTAAATAATAACCGTCATCAATAGAGGCGATCATGTCCTCAAGCTTGTCCTTTCCGGGTAGAATTGCTGTGTTGCGCATACGAATAAGCGGCTCGTCAGAAAACTTATAACCACGGGCATTCCCTTGTGGTTTCACACCAAATTGTTGAGCTGTTTCACGGTTGTTCATATACCCTACAAGAATACCATCTTTAATTAGAACTGCGTCCTCTGCGGGCGTGCCCTCATCATCAACGTAGATTGGCAGAGGAGTAGGTTCGCCGAGGGCTGTATGTGCAAAATCAACCATTGTTATAAGCTCGCTGGCAACAGGTTTATTGAGACTATGGGTAGCTACAGAGCCGCCAATAACAAGATCAGCCTCAACAGTGTGTCCAACAGCTTCATGTGCAAGGATTCCCGCTAAATCAGGATGCATTACAACATCCTTATAACCGGCATCGTTGTAAACGCCCTCCGCTTTTTTCATTAATTCGTTGTATAATTTATCTATATCATTATAAAGAATATCCGGAGTTGAAAACACTTCATCAAAATATCCATAGCCGCCAAAAACCTTGTATAGCTCGACAGTACTCCCATCTTTCGCATTTGCGGTCAAAATTACAAATGTAAAACTGCGTGGCAGCAGGGAGTGTGAATCATAGCCATCGCTTACTGTCAAAAGCTTTTCCATGCTATCTGATGAAACACTGACAACTCTGCTTGCCAAATCTGGATATTTTGAAGAAATATAGGAGTCCACCTCTTTTGCGAAATTAATGTAGGTTTTTTGTTCGAAGTCCCTAACATCGTGCATGAGACCTTTGCATCCGGCATCGATAATGGGGAGTGGAGGCTTATTTTTTTTAATTCTCGAGTCCATAAATACAGCATTTTGTTCGGCAGCTTCAAGCACAGCTTTTATATTTTCATCGGAATATTCCACTCCAGCCGCAAAGCCGTAAATTCCTCCCTTATAGACTCTTGCGGATATTCCGCTTTCCTCCAGACGAAGATTTGTGACAAGGTTTCCACTAAGAATTGTGACGGCTCTTTTTGTGTTAACCTGTGCCCTTAGTTCCGTATGATTTTTAAGTGAACTTTTGTAATATGTAATACGATCCTGTAGCAATATTAACCCTCCTTCCGAGTATAGGGCAATTTGTGGCTATATCAATTAAGTCTACATCGAACCATAATTACCCAACATGTTTTATTTTATACCATGTTAGAGTATTTTGCAAAGAAAATAAAGCTATTTTCGAAATAAATGTGGAGCTTTTACTTGTTGATAGTAATAGTGCTTTGTAGTATATTACCTTGTGTCATCGAAATGAGTTGCGTACCAAAGGAGCGTAGCGTATCAAAGGA